>JAHYIS010000018.1 GCA_019429385.1 ANME-2 cluster archaeon
CCGCATGACAGGAAGGATTTGCACATGCTCCACTCGTACCATCAGCTTTGGTCAATACATGTTCACCTGCACCCGGTGCATTGAATGGTGCATCATCGAGGTTACTTGCATAGTGGCAGTCAGCACAGTTAGTGACAGTAGAGCTACCTGCATTGTATCGATTCACATAGGTCGAATTGGCAACAGAACCACGGGGATTATCCTGGTGATAAATTCCATCTGCAACATGACAATCTACACAACTTGCTTTTCCATGTTGCTTATCGGTAAATTGAATTGTTGAATTGTATGGATTAATAATACCTACATGGCAATCAGTACAGTAGTACGTGTTGGAAACATTTGTACCGGAATGGGCATTATTGAAATGGCATGTCATACAGTCTTCAGACGTTAAATTATTATCTCCACCAACAGAAGTATTAAGGTTCAGATGTCCACCAATATCTGTAATATCTACAACAGGCCCTGACCCTCCATAGTTGTGACATTCAACACATGCTCCTCCGCCTCCACCTAATAATGAAGCATCATGAATTTTTCCATCTGTATTCCCCTGTTCTCTATGACAGGTATAGCAATTTTTATCACCGTCATGTGTAATATCAGTCAGGGATAGATCGTCAAACACTTGATCGAATTCGCTCGTGTTTTGGTGGCAGTAGGAACAATTTGTCTCGTTTGTCAGTCTCATATCAACTCTTATCTTACCATAATGATACGGATTGGTTGGACCACCAGATATACCATTTCCATCAGTGTCAAATGTACCGTTTTCAGCATCATTGTTGGATAAAATCATTTCTGAAATATTCTGGTGACATGCAAGGCATGATGATATATTATTCGCAGCTTCCGTCACTACCCGGATATCCTGGCCATTCTTAAAATGTTCGGCAACAATTGGTGCACTATATATCCCGGCATCCGTTGAGTTTTCCAAGTGACAATCTATGCAAATATAGGGTGTATTGTAACGATCACCCATACCAGATGGTTCGGTCCCGTTGGTCTGGTGGCAACCCCAGCAGGCTTCATTTGGATTACTCGTTCTATTATTTACTATACCATGAATGCCTGAATTAATTACTGTAACATCAACCAGGTGTATCGCACCTTTTCCTATATCATGACAGGCGATACAATCTGGTCCTCCACCACCTGTTACGTTATGAGGATCACCATGGCAAGATAAGCACTCACTTGCAGGATAATATGTGAACTCAGGATCAAGTGCAGGATGATTGGAGGGGGTCACTGTATGACAGCTCTGACAATCTCTTACTATAATATCATGCATTGCATTATGACACATCCTGCATTGAACATCCAAAGTACCATCATTGTTGGTATCAGTATGTGCAAAGCCCGGGTTCCAATCAGGGATTTGATATTCGGTATATGCATCATTTGTACTTTCTGAATTATGACAAACATTGCATTCCGGTATTTTGATTATTGGCTTTTTTTCAATGGGATAAGTACTTGATAAAGAATAATCTATAACTCCTTCCTGCAGATGGAATAACTTTATTATCCATGTTCCATTGGCTGGATCAATAATATTCACATTGATTGGAGATGTGAGGTTTTGGATTATATCGCATGGATTGCTGCCACAAGGCCCTTGCAGTCCTGATGTCATATTATCTACCGGACCGATAATATATACTTCAACTACTTTTGTGCTCGCATACCCAGTGACCGTTAGGGTCAAATTTTCAGTCCCGGCCACATCTACAATATACGTATCAGTAAAAGACTCGCTTGATGTAAAAGTAGGATTATAATCACCAAGAGTCCCATCTAATTGATATTGGCCCGGAGGTATTTCAGGATAATTCAGATCACCATGGCAGAATTCGCAGGTCAGGTTCTTGTGTGTCCCCGATGAGAAACTGATATTAATACCATAAAGGGTATAGCTAGCGATCTGTGCTGTATCAGTCCCGTCATTATCATGAATGAATGGTGTATGGCATTGTATACATGTTGTCGTGGTTACATGGGACGATATGCTATATGGTGGTTGTACATACCAGGCCCCATCAAGGAATCCCCCACTATGCCCATATTGCATTTCGTGAACGTGTAAGGGATTTGCAGCAAGTGGGGGACCAAAGAATGGTGAACTTCCAGGGTAAAGGAATCCACGCGAACCGCTATGGCAGGTATACATACAGGATTGCATGCCACCACCTTCGCTGTGGATAAAACTGGTCTCACTACCACTTAATTTCTTATTATGGCAGTTCTGGCACCCAAATATCGTGGTCTGGAATTGAGTGGTAGCCATTACAGGAGTATTATTTATTGAAGTGTCAAGGATAATTGTGTAATTGCCCGAATATTGCTCAGCAAAAGGGTCATAGAAAAAGTATCCTGAATAGAGTCCGGGATGACCTATATCTTCCTGAAGTATTACCTGTCTTGTATGCTGGTCATATTGCAAAGTTGTAACTTCTGTGATTGGGTCAGTGCGATTTATTAATGTAAGATGAGGATACGTTACATTAACACTCAGGATTTTTATCTCAGCAGAAGTCTCTGCATCATCACTGAAAAGAAGTATCGTGCCTGATGTGACCTGGATGTCGTCAATATACCAGCCTTCATCGTTGACAGCAGTATCAGACTTGAATCTAAACCCAAGAAGTATTGTATTTCCCGTGTATAGTGTAAGGTCCATGTTCTCAAGTGACCAATTATTGTTACTGTTACCGGTGATTCCATTACCAAGATTATTTCCATTGGGATTTGTATTAGTTGTTAAGGTTCCTGGGAGATATGTCCAGGTATTTCCTCCATCAGTCGATACACCAACATATCCATAGTCCCAATCTGTTTCCATGGAATACCATGTCCAAAAGGTTAGATTTGCAGAAGTAACGTCTGAAAGGTCAACTTCCTTTATCATCCAGAGGTCAATCTGGTCTGGATAATTATTCAATGTGGTTATGGGAGTGGTGTCTGTATCAGCCTTATAGCTTAAGTCCTGACTATGATTTCTGTACGTTGCCTGAGGCCATGTGGGTAGTGTTGTAAGCCCAGTGACGGGTTTAATTGTTCCAGTGGAATTATCAAGAACCATTAAATATATCATATTTTTTTGTTTTTCTGAACCAAAATCAAAAGCATCCCACCATGACCAACCAGTATATCCACCATTGAAAAAAGGGCCTAACTGGTAGGTTGTTTGCCCAACCCGGAGAATAGCGGATAAATTATTATTAACAGATAGAATACCATCAAGAGATGTAATTGGATAAGTTTCAACAGTTTGTATTAAATTGTGCGAAATAGGAATAGTATGTTGTAACACCCATTCATTATTACTCGCTGTAATTTCAGAATAATTTATTAAATAATGACATTCCATGCAAACTTCATTCGATAAAATATCTGATTCGGTAGTATTTAAAATGTCAATACTCAAATGGTCATTTTCAATAGTATTTATTGGTGACAGAGCATTTACAATGAATACCCAATTTCCAAAAACGATAATCATCAATACAGTGAAAATCCCAAATAAAGTTGATAGACTAATTATTATATTATTTTTTACTTTCCCTGACTGTATTCGATCAATAATACTTTCATGTGTCCCACTCTTCCATGTCATAAATTTAACTCCAATTAAATTTTATTCAGAAGAAAGAGATTTAACTAGGTGCTCTTCTCCTAAAATTGACTATTACTTCCGTATGATACTATCATATGTAGGTATAAATATAATTAATCCAACATGAATAATCATTATTGAATCCGTGTTTTGCAATTCAATATTTTGGTCCGACTGTAGAAATAATAGAGATATATTTAAAAATATTTAATTATCGTAGAACTCATATAACCTAAGTTCCCATTCAGTTAGGCACATAGTGCCTCTAATATTTCCCTTTGTCTCTTTGTTTGTTCAGTCACAATCTGAGTCCCATCTGGCAATATCATCACTTTGTTCTTCTCAATCTCAGTAATCAATGCCCCTACTGAATATCTTTTTGACAACTCTGCATCCCTCATCATTTTCATCAATCTCATTCTCAAAATCAACGACAGGAAGCATATAAACAGATATCCCTTCATTGTAGTATCCTTTCTCACATTAGCAGGCATCACTTCAAGGTCATTTTTCATAATATCAAATCCCTTCTCAACAATATCCTTACTTCTGTACAGGGATAGACATTCTTCCCATCCAAAATCGCCCTGGTAAAGAAGTATAAAACGCCCCATCCTGTTAACTCTTTGTGAGACTGAGTTCTTCTTTAATTCCACTTCAAACCGGTCCCCATTCACTTTCCAGGTTATATATCGTGCATCTTTCTTTGCGACCTCTTTGAGAACATTAACAGGGTTCATCCAAGACCTGAGCCGCACATCTTTTAGACGCTCAGCTAGCTCGTACAATCTCTTGTAGAATGAATGTCGCTCGCTTTGCTCACGTTTTTGATCATAATATGCATAACCTTTCACACTGAATTCACCAACATTAATGGTCACATGCATGACAAACAGAGGCTCATCCTGGTACATCACAAGATTATTTGGATTTAAAATCAATGAATGAACCTCAGACATCGTTTTTTTGACACTTTTTAACGTGGTCGAAGGTGGCATTATGAATGAGAGTCCACTGTTTATCATTGCCTCAAGATTCGGAGTCGAGAAAAAACCTCTGTTTATTATCATGGTGTAATCCTGAATTCCACAGGATTGGAGTTTCTTGATAGTGTTTTTTAAAGTTGTGACAACAACAATGCTTCCGGGATACAAGTCGTACATGATCGGTATTTCTTGTTCCTTATCGACTACCAGTGACATATTTATTTGTGGCAGATCAAGACCATCCCGATTATAACCCCATTCGAGATGCTTCATCATTTGCGAGTATGATGATATTGATGTGATATCATAAACAAGTGTGCTGGCTGTGGATATCTTCTGAGCAAGGTGATTTGAGAAATCGATATGGGCGGTGCTATTGCCAATCAGGTCAAAGAGATTTGATATTGATTGCGAAGACAGGGGAAGGTCTGGATGTGTTTCGGATAGAAGCGTACCTTCATACCAGCTTTTGATGTGTGATGAAGCAAGTGGTTTGATCAGATAGTTCATGGCAATTGTTAAAGTGGTCCAGACGTGCTGCTGGGGCAGTATTTTTTGAAGTATGTTTTCAAGGTCAAGGTCATTGATAATCTTGAGGAGGGGAAGGAATTCACCATATGAAAGGACTTTTTTTGGTGTGGAGATTAAAGGGGTTGTCTGTGATCTGATTTTGAGGGGGGTACCGTTAACGTTTTTGCCTAGATATTTGCTTTTTTGCTTTACGGTTTTTGTTTCTGGGTCGTAGTATGGGGTGATCTCGTAGAGATATTCCTGGCCTTTTATTTTCTTGATGCGTGTAAATGATTTCATATGCCTAATAATTAGGCACAGTAATATAAATACTTTTCGATATGGGGCAAGAGAAATTGGAGGGAATGTGGACGATTGTGCCTAATTTAGTAGGAGCTCAGGTGCTAAAGGCACTATTTTTCATTAACTGTCAAAGTTGGGGCATAAAGGATAATTTTCTGTACTAGAATAAATCCGACCACAAGGGATGATTTTTTTTAAAAAAAAAGAAACACACTCACTTGATTTTAACATTTTGGTAAAACAATTTACTGTGCACGTCTGCCAGTTTATTTTTCTGAGATTCCTCTTTAAGCGTTTTCTCAATCCGGTCTTTTTCCAGTTCCAGGGTCTTGACCTGTTTATCTCTCTTTTCAAGTTCCCTGTTCAGATTAACTATTGTCACCTGCAACCTGTGAATGCTTTCAAGTTCACCCTTTTCATTCAGTGCTTTTTTCTTCAGGTCAGCAATTTCTTCCTGTTGTAGTTTGAGTTTACGGGCATGTGCTTCCATTTCCTTCTTGAACGTATTGATCTGCTGTTGCTTTTGAGTTACTTCCAGCACATCTTTTTCAACTTTATCCCGCAGTTTATTCTGTTCAGGAACGATGAGGTTGAGTTCTTTTCGCTCGTTCTCAAGCTTTGTCTTGACCTCTTGCAGTTTATTTCGCTGCTGTTCCATTTCGCTGAGTTCGGTTTCATATTTTGATTTGACCTCATCGAGGGAAAGACACGTGAGTTCCATTTCCCTGGCACCCAGTCTTTCTTCCAAATCTTCAAGTTCTTTGCGTTTTTGCTCCAGGTCTTTAAAGTTGGAATTATATTTTTGCCTGAGTTCTTTTAATTCTTTTTCTTTTTTAAGCAACTGGTTGTATTCATTATCTTTTTCATAGATGACTTTGGAAATGTCCTGTTGTTTTTTGACAAGGTCGTTATATCTTGAATCTATCTGTTCAGCGTGAGATTCTATGTATCGTTGCTTTTCCAGAACATCAGAATATTCCAGGTCAATATTCTCTTTTAGATTCTGGACATATTCATGCTTTGATTTCATGTCCCCATAGTCAGATTCAATCTTTGACTTTATACCAGAAATGCCGGTTTCTTTATCGGTAATCTCTGCTTTAGCGATCTTAATCTCTTCCTCAGAAGATGCAACCTCACTTTTAAGCGATTCGAGTTCCAGACGTTTTGCCTCAAGTTCCTTAAGCTGTTCATCAAGTGTTATTTGTTCTTCCAATGCCAGTTTTGACTGTTCCTGAATCTTCAGACGTCGAACTTCGATCTCGGCCAGGGATTTTGACTGTTCATCATTATCTGCTTCGATCTTAGCTTTTAAAGATTCAAATTCCTGCTTCTTTTCAGTAAGTTGGGCAAATTCGTCCTCTTTTTCTGACATTTCAGACTTGAGAGCTTTAACTTCGGTAATTCTGGAATTTATTTTTTCTTTCAAAGATGCAATTTCGGAGCGTTTGTTCTTTAAGGAAAAGATTTGTTCATCCAGTTTGTCCTGCATTTCCTGTGCTTGTGTTGTCCGTTCCTGAAGTTCAGATTGCCGTGCTTCAAATTCAGCCATTGATTTTTGGAGGGCAGCATTTTCAGATTCAAAACGAGCTTTTGCACTCTCAAGTTCCTGCTGCTTCGTAGTAATCTCGGCAGACTCTTCTTCTACCCGTTCCTTTTCGGATTCAAGGGTTTTGACCTCGGCAATCCTGGATTCAATCTCTTCTTTTAAGGTTGCAAGTTCGGCGCGTTTGGATTGAAGTAAATCAAATTCTATATCCAGTTCACTTTTGTCTTCCTCTGCCAGCTTTCTTCTTTCCTGAAGTTCCAGGTGTTGTGCTTCAAATTCCGCAGTTGATTTTTTAAGGTCAGCATTTTCAGATTCAAACGTAGCTTTGGCAGTTTCAAGTTCCTGTTGCTTTTTCGTTATTTCGGTGGACTCTTCCTCTACCCGTTCCTTTTCGGATTCAAGGGTTTTGACCTCGGCAATCCTGGATTCAATCTCTTCTTTTAAGGTTGCAAGTTCGGCGCGCTTGGATTGAAGTAAATCAAATTCTATATCCAGTTCACTTTTGTCTTCCTCTGCCAGCTTTCTTCTTTCCTGAAGTTCCAGGTGCTGTGCTTCAAATTCCGCAGTTGATTTTTGAAGGTCAGCATTTTCAGATTCAAACGTAGCTTTGGCAGTTTCAAGTTCCTGTTGCTTTTTCGTTATTTCGGCAGACTCTTCCTCTCCCCGTTCCTTTTCGGATTCAAGGGTCTTGACCTCGGCAATCCTGGATTCAATCTCTTCTTTTAAAGTTGCAAGTTCGGCGCGTTTGGATTGAAAACTCTCAAGTTCTTTATCCAGTTTCACTTGCATCTCATGTGCTTGTTTTGTTCTTTCCTGGAGTTCAGACTGCTTTGCTTCAATATTTACCGTTGATTTTTTAAGGTCAGCATTTTCAGATTCAAACCGAGCTTTCGCAGTTTCAAGTTCCTGTTGCTTTTTAGTTATTTCGGCAGACTCTCCCTCTACCCTTTCCTTTTCGGACTCAAGGGTCTTGACCTCGGTAATTCTGGATTCAACTTCTTCTTTCAAAGCTGATAGTTCAGTGCGTTTGGATTCAAGGATCTGAAGTTCTGCATCCAGTTTTTCCTTCTCATCCTCTGCCAGCCTTGTTTTTTCCTGCAGTTCCTGACGTTGTGCTGTTATTTCTGTCCAGGAATTTTGAATTTCACTACTGTTTGCAACAATTTTCTCGTTTTCAATCTCAAGTTCCTGTTTTTTATTATTGACCCGGATATATTCCTCTTCTAATATGGTTTTCTCAGATTCAAGGACCGAAATTTCTGCTATTCGAGATTCGATTTCAGCTTTAAGGTCAGCAAGTTCAGTGCGTTTTGATTGAAGTGAATCAAGTTCTTTGTCCAGTTTTTTCTTTTTTTCTTTTGCTTGTTCAGTCTTTTCCTGAAGATCAATATGCTGTCTTTCCATCTCAGCCCATGATTTTTGTATTTCGCTACTATCGGAAATGATTTTTTCTTTTTCAGCGTCAAGCTCCTGTTTTTTCCTGAAAATCTCGGCAGATTCTGTCTCGATTTTTAACGTTTGTGATTCAAGCGACCTGTTAACTTCAGATTCAGTAGCTTTAACTTCTTCTCTCAGGGATGCCAGTTCATTGCGTCTAACTTCAAGTGATATAAGGTCTTCATCCAGTTTTTCCTTCTCTTCCTTTACCAATCCTGCTTTTTCCTGGAGTTCAGACAGTTGTGCCTCAATATCTGCCCTGGATTTATTTAATTCATCACTTTCTCTCTTAATTTCGCCCTTCGCAGCTTCCAGTTCCGTCTGTTTTTTATCAATTTCGGCAGATTCTGTATTCACCTTTTCCTTCCTGGATTTCAGGGATTCAAATTCTGCCTCATTTACTATTACTTCTTCTTTTAGAGCTGCCAGGTCAGAGCGTCTTTCTTCTAATATGCTAAGTTCTTTATCCAGTTTGTCGGTCTCTTCTTTTGCTAGTCTTGTCTTTTCCTCGAGTTCCGACTGTTGTGCTTCATTCTCAATCTTCGATTTCTCTATTTGGTCCCTATCGGCCTCTAATTTTACCTTTGCAGCATCCAGTTCCTTTTGCATTTCACTGATCTTATCAGATTCAGCCTCGATCCTCTTTTTCTCAGCTTCCAGGGATTTAACTTCTGTTTCAGAAATTTTCAATTCTTCTTTCAGTGATACAAGCTTAGCACGTTTATCCTCAAGGTTCTTGAAGTGTTCATCCAGTTTATCTTCTTCTTCTTTTCCCTGTTTTGCATTTTCCTGGAGTTTTTTTCTCAGTGTTTCAATCTGGACCCTTGAATTTTCCAATTCTCCACTTTCGATTTCAATCCTGGCTTTAGCAGCATCCAGTTCTTGTTGTTTTTGCTTCAGTTCAGCTAATTCTGATTCGATATTCAGTTCAGTTTCATGTGTTTTTTTCTCACGTTCCTGGAACTTGAGCGCTCTTGCATTGATATCACCTTCAAGCACTTCCAGTTCGGAGCGTTTCTGATACGCTTCATTGATCAGATTATCCAATCGGGACTTTTCTTTTTCAACATATGCAGACTGTTCTGACATCTGCGATTTTTTCTTTTCAAGTTCGGTTTTGACATTTTCAATCTGTACCTGCTGGGATTCTATACTGGATTTCAGTTTATCCAGTTCTTCTTTCTTAGTACTGAGGTCACGATTGTCTGCATCAACCTGGTTTTTCAGGTTTCGCAGTTCCTGCTGCTTATCCTTGATTTTGCCAATTTCACTTTCAAGTTCGAATCCATTTTTCCTGACTTCTTCCTGCCGATTTTGCAATTCAGTCAGTCTTGTTTTATTCTCAATGGTTAAACGGTCAATTTCTTCTTTAGCAAGATTCAGTTTATCAAGTTCCCCGTCTAACTTCGCCTTCTTTTTTTCAAAATTCTTTGTATCGGAATCCAGTTTCGATTCAGTTTTATTAAGCGCCTTCAATTCTTTTTCATATTTTTCCTTCTTTTCCCTGGCTTCTTTTCCTTCTTTTTCGAACCTGTCTTTTTCCTTTTCAACCTGTCTTCGTTCTTTTTCAAGTTCGAGCTTTTCCCTTTGTATTTCATCGAACTCGCGCTGTTTTTTTGCTTTAAGTGTCTCAATTTCATGTTGTTTTTCTGACAGATATTTAGTCTCTTTATCAAGGTTATGTTTCGATTCTGTGAGTATTTTTTTTTGAGTATCAATTTCAGTATACTCTATTGCCAATTTTGACTTTTCTTCATCCAGTTTCTCTTTGTTAACCTCAATATCATTGAACTCAGATTCCAGTTCTGACTTTATTCGCTCCAGTTCACGAACATCAGCAGTTTTAGACTTAATCGCAGCTTTAGTATTTTCCAGTTCAGAGATCTTGTTTGAATTTTCAGATTGCAGTTCATCCAGTTTCTGGCGTTCCGTTTCAGCTACCTTTGACCTTTCCAGAATTTCCAATCGCCTGGCTTCTATTTCTTCCTGTGCCTTTTTATTTTCACGTTTCCAGGTTTCAAGTTCAGACTTTAGTTTTTCAGCGTCCTGTTTTTTTACCTGCAATTCCTGATAGTCATCATCCAAATCCTGCTTTGGCGGTTGTGGAATTTTCTTCTGTGCCGGACTATCTGCCGGTGTTATCTTCTGTGTCGTATCTTCTTTCTTAGATGCAATTTCAGCTTTAACATCCTGCTTTTTATCACGGGGCTTTTTCTTTAAAGAACCGAAAAAAGAATCTAATTCATCAAAATTTTCATATCCTTCACGGACCGGGACCAGGTCATCATCTAAATTATCTGGCTGAACCGGGCCTGTTTTCTTGTCAGCTACTGAAAAATTGAGTTCATCTTCACCAGCATTTGTAGGAGTAGTAACCTCTAACTTTGTTTCAGGGCTGGATTTAGATACCGTTGACGGAGCTTTCTTGGAACCTGCAGGGGATTTCTTTAACGTATTGAAAAAAGAACCCAATTCATCAAAATTTTCATATCCTTCTGGAACAGGAACCAGGTCTTCACTAACATCAGTTGATTTTTTTTGGACACTGGAATCCGGTTTTTTATCTGGTTTAGATTCTTTATTCTCAGAGATAACATCCTTGGAACCAGGAGGCGTTTTTTTTAGTGACGTAAAAAATGAATGAAGTTCTTCTGTAGCATCGTCTTCAGGTTTTACAACCGTATGTTCGATTGTTTGCTTCACCTTCCCGGATACCCGGGGAGTTTTTTTGACGGCAACTTCCTGTTCCCATTCCCCATCATAAGGTGGAAACATGTCATCGTTGACATATTTCCCCTTTAATTTCTGAATAAAAAGATACGAGATACCAAGATGGTCATTATATTGAGGGTCTTTTGATGACTGTACCTGAACAGTTTCAGAAATCTTAAGAACTGAAGCTTTTATAGATTCATCAATCCATTTCATTCGTACATATCTATCCAACAGTCCTTCAAGTTCAGTTTTGCTGAACTGTTGTATCAGATAATGTACCCAGCGAGTCAGTACCCTCTTCGACCCTACATCTTGTACCTCATTGTCACTGTTCATGCCTAAAGATTAATATTAGTGACATTTATATTAGTTTTTTCCAGTAATCTTCTGGCATATCCATGGCAAGTTTCAGGGCACCTTTTGACCCTGCAGCAAATGGATCTTCCTTTATGACGCTTACTTTTCCTCCACCAACGATGGATAGTTCATTTTCGATATATTCATCTATGTTCTTTATGTTACTTCCACCACCGGAAATAATGATATTGTTCCTCAGTTCATCCCTGAAATCCGGGTCATATGTGGCAATAAGACTGGTTATACCCTCAATAATTGGAGGAATAATTGATTCACATGCATCTTTCATTTCCTGCACAATTGACAGTCTGATCGTGGATGAATCTACAGGCACATCTACTTCACAGTCCTTTTCGGGCTCACCTACAAAACCGAACTCTTCTTTCCATCTTTTTGCCATCTCTTTTGTTACCATAGCATTGGTATAGTCAGATGTTATCGATTTTATCAAAGCATCATCAATGTAATCCCCGGCTTTACCAAAACTGGTCATATCCTCGGGTTCAGGAAGGGTGCCCCGCACTCTGCAAAGGTCAGTAGTTCCGGCACCTATATCAACGATCATCACATTTTCAAGTAATCCCAATTCATACGCTACACAGAACGGGTCACTTGCAACCATAACTCCTGTGAAGAAATC
Source organism: ANME-2 cluster archaeon (assembly GCA_019429385.1). NCBI lineage: Archaea > Methanobacteriati > Methanobacteriota > Methanomicrobia > Methanosarcinales > ANME-2 cluster archaeon. Next base: position 12,123 of record JAHYIS010000018.1, read on the forward strand.
TTTTGTGATCTCTGTTAATATCTTTTTACTTAGTACACTTGCTTTTGCCGGGACTCCCAAAATTGCATAGGTTTCTGCTTTTTCAGGTAAGTTCAGGTTTTCAAGACAATACTCAAGCAAACCTTTTGCCGCTGCAATATCTTCCTTATTTGTCTTCAGGACACCACATTCAATTGGCCTGTGCATATTGAGGGCAACCCGGTGCTTTAAGGCCTCGCTTCCATAGAGTACTTCCTTTTTTAAGAATTTTGAAGATATGGCGTCTTTAGGGTATCCGACGACATTCTGTTCCGAAATGCTTTTACCATTGCTGGTCGTTATTGCAATCTTGGATGTACCGAAATCCACACCGATATATATTTTGTCAACAGTCTTTTCAACTGTCTTCTCTTCAGTCTTTTCTTTACTCTCGGCTTTATTACTTTTTTTGTCACTTGCCAAAATATCACAACCTTTTTTCGATTTGACGACTTAAGAATTAAATATCTTCAATTAGTTAACCTTTTAATAATTGATGATATATTAATATATCTGTTCACATCATTATTGTTATTATTAAGATGGAGAATTATTGTATTATGATGCCTGATATTATCACTATTGTTATACAAAATTAGAACATCCTCCCATTTTGAAGTTTTTTATTGCATTATCCGCAGCCACATTTTGATATTTGTTCCCGTTCATTAAATTGGATAATGAATTATTAGATAGGAATAAGAGTTAATTTTATATATTATTAAATAGGAATACAGCTATTTGATTCCTTAAAGATTATTGAATACGATGATGAGATATGGAGAAATCGAATAAATGCACGAATATTATTTGAGACGATGAATCTGGAAAATATTCGAATTACTATTAATACAAGGAAACCGTTCCATTCCCTGTTGGTATTATCAAATTGACCGCAGATGCACGCTGATAAACGCGGATAATCGGCCTGAAAATCTGTGTTCATCCGGGATTGTAATATAGTCACCAACACGAATTGAAACGGTCTCGTTCTTCAGCAAAAATTACAAGCAAAATGATTACATCTATCCTGTTAAGGCTGATACATTTGGTTGAACTGCACAATTTCCTGGTCACGCTCGATGAAGTGGTATGGGGCCCTGCCATGATGTTCCTGCTCATCGGGACCGGCATCTATCTCACCCTGCGGCTGAGAGGGCTCCAGGTCCGCAAATTTGTGTACACGTTGCGGCTCTTCAAGGGGCCGGGAGAGGATGGAAAAGGAGACATCTCACCCTTCAAGGCTTTAATGACCACGCTGTCCGGCACGATAGGTACAGGAAATATCGCCGGCGTTGCAACTGCCATATCACTGGGCGGGCCCGGGGCGCTGTTCTGGATGTGGATAACTGCCCTGGTGGGGATGGCCACAAAGTTCGTGGAATGCACGCTGTCCCTGCATTTCAGGGAAGAACTGCCTGACGGTACCATGATAGGCGGGCCGTTCTATTATCTTGAGAAAGGATTGCGCCGCCGCAAGGTCGGTATTTTTCTGGGTATGCTCTTTGCTTTTTTTGGTATCCTGTCCTCGTTCGGGATAGGGACTATGACCCAGGCCAATTCCATGTCCATTGCGCTGAACGACACGTTCCATGTGCCCGGAATGGTCACGGGGCTGGTGCTGGCTGCTGTGGTGGGCGTGGTGGTCATCGGCGGCATCAAGCGGCTGGGCGATGTGGCAGGTAGCCTGGTACCTTTCATGGCGACCATGTACATCCTGGTCGCTCTCATAGTCCTGGTATTGAATATCAGGGAAGTACCCGATGCATTGGTATTGATAGTCAGGAGCGCGTTCACGGGGACCGCTGCAGCAGGCGGGTTCACCGGAGCCGCTGTGGCCAGTGCCATGCGTTTCGGTATCGCCAGGGGGATATTCTCGAACGAGGCCGGACTGGGCAGCGCTCCAATGGCACACGCCACGGCCAGGACATCCCACAGCGTGCGCCAGGGGCTCATAGCAATGCTGGGTCCTTTCATTGATACTATAGTGGTGTGTACCATGACAGGACTGGTCATCGTATCCACGGGGGCATGGCAGACGGGCAAGACCAGTACCTCGCTGAGCATCCATGCGTTCAATTCGCAGATAGGGTTCGCCGGTGATGTCATCATCACGCTGGGTATGGTGCTGTTCGCCTTTACTACGATTTTGACCTGGTCGTTCTATGGCAAGCAGTGTCTTTCCTACTTTGTAGAAAAGGTGTCGAAGGATGTCGGATTTTACCGTTCTTTTTTGAAGGTGTATTATTCGGTGTTCTTGGTGGGTATTGTAGTGGGTGCGGGTGTGGTCGACCTTCCCCTGGCAGTAAAATACCTTGAGGGTATCTGGCTGTTCTCAGACATTACCAATGCGCTGATGGCAATACCCAACCTTGTAGGGCTGATCTTTCTGAATAAGATCGTGTTGGGGTTGTTGAAGGACTATTTCGGGAAGGGGTGAAAATGGTATATGGGCAAGTAATCGGGAAGTAGCCTGAGGCTCTATTGCTCGTTATATTCCTGCGCATACCAGGTAAATTCGGTCCAGCCCTAAACGCTCCTTTTCAGTATCACAATTCATGCATCCATTAAATATCCAAACTCAGGGTAATGCCTGTATTGATATAAGGTTATATATTAGCACGCACAAAAAGCGGGTGTGGAACCACAAAAAAGCATCATAAGCACAACCGGACCGGTACGGCAAAAGACCTATTCTTCTATCCTGCAGATCCTTAATTCCGTGATTTTCAGCAAGAAATACGCGGATATTCTTATCACCAGGCAGTTTAAAAGTGAATATTTCTCATCCAGTGAAAAAGCAGCTGTCGTTGAACATGTCTATGGGATATTGCGCCACAGGGCACGCATCGACCATATTATTGAGCACGGGTCAACCGCCGTGATATCCAGTCTTGAATTGAATATACTCAACGTACTTCGGATATGCACTTATCAGGCGGTCTTCAAGGAATTAAAAGCAGCTGCCGTTATCACCAATTCTGTTGCGCTCTCGGCAAAAGATACAAAACACAGTGGTTTTGTAAAAAGGACCGTTGAGGCGATAATAAGAAATAAAGATACTGTCATGTTCCCTGACAGGGGACAGGCTCCTCTGGACTATATCGCAACCTATCACTCGCATCCTCTCTGGATTGTTGAAAAATGGGCACGGGAGTTACCCGGGGCAGAAGACGTTGAAGCGCTTTGCCAGGCTAACGATCTTAAACCTCCATTGACCATACGAGTAAATCCCCTGAAAACTGACCTCGACTCCCTGAAAGCCTCTCTTGAAAAAAATGGTTATGCCACATCAGAGTCACCGTTTTCACCTTTTGGCCTGATTGTTCATAAGAAGGAGGATATTTTCAAAACCGAAGCATTCGGGAATGGGGATTTTGAGGTACAGGATGAAGGCAGCCAGCTCATAACACTGCTCACAGCCGCAAAGCCGGGAGAATGCGTGATCGATGCCTGCGCGGGAAATGGGGGAAAAACCCTTTTCCTCTCAGGATTAATGAAAAATAAGGGTGTTATTGTTGCCTGCGATACAATCCCTGCCAAACTGGTAGATCTCAAAAGGCGTGCAAACAGAGCCGGCGCTTCGAACATAAAGACCCTGAATATAACGGAACTGGCAGATTACAGAAGCAAAGCAGACTGTGTACTCATTGATGCGCCATGCTCCGGAATGGGGGTATTCAGAAGGAACCCCGACTCGAAGTGGCGGCTGGGAAAGGGGGATATTCTTGAGCTTTCTATCAAGCAAAAGGAGATACTCAGGCAATACAGTATTCTTGTTAAACCTGGCGGCAGGTTGGTATATGCCACATGCACCATAAGTCTTGAAGAAAACGAAAACGTAGTGCGTGGTTTTCTTGATGAGAACAAGGATTTTTACCTGGTCTCACCCCGGGAGACGGACCCTGGTGTATTTGCACAATTTGTGGCAGATGATGGTTTTTTCAGGTCGATGCCGCATGTCCATAATACAGACGGGTTTTTTAGTGCGGTGATGATGCGCAAGAAGTGAAGGTTTGAAAATTCCCACCAAAAATTGAAGTATTCACCGTCATTATACGGCGATTGTCCTCTGCCATACAGTATTTTTCATACAATACAACATATTCCCGGTCAATGTGCATAAAATATTTTCAATTTCTTATCACTAAGGGATATCTTTACCGGTGGTGCCGGATATAATTCGCCATCTATCGTGAGCATACGACTCTCCTGACTGCATGGTATCAACTCTAATGAGCGAAAAGGATAATACATTACAAGAGGGTCATTATACTGTTTTTTCCGGATGATTTTAAATAACAATCCTAATCCCTTGAATCTTGAAAAACCCTCTGCGATCATTACGAACGGGCTATTCCTATTGGGACCCTCGCATTCATCAGGGAACAAAATATGTCCTCCTCCCAGGCTACTTGATCCAAATCCTACCACTACTGAGGATAGGTTATCAAATTCCATGTCTTTTCCATCTAAACGGATAGTCGCTTTCCAGGAATTGAAGGTAAACAGGCTCTTTATGGCGAGATAGAAATATTTCAGCATTCCATTTAAAAATGTTCCTTCACCATTCTCTCTCCTGGCGGCAACCATGGCACCGATCCCCCATTCTAGAAAGTCGATTGCATATCTTTGTGTGGCATTATCAGTATATTCAACAGACAATACTGCATGATCCGTAAAACCATGAGGACCAATGTGCTCATCCTGATGTATCAACCTTTTAAAAAAATCATTGCCTCCACCTCCCGGAATGACCCCTACCGGAATATCCATTCCACCAAGGAGAATTGCATTTGCGACCGAATGGACCGTTCCATCTCCCCCCATAACAACAAGTCTTTCTGGTAAGCGTGCTTTCAACCAATCCTCTGATACCTTTTGAACAGGAAAATGAATTGAACTCGAAAACCAGTGTTTATACTTTTTCCTTGCTTTTTTCCATGAAGCAGCTTTTTTATTATACAATAAGACGCAACCGGGAAGATTTCCATTATCAGAAGTTTCATCGAACACCACACTCATAATAAGTCCGTCCAGTTACATTTCTTCATTGATAGGAGTATCCAGGGCATACACTCCGGAAGTATGAAGCACGTACCAGTCAAATTGATTGAACGGGTAAATAAGTGTTTATATACATGAAATCCATTATCCATCAAAACATTGATAAAACACACATGAGAAAACATTCGTGTATACATTGTGGATTTTATAACAGGTCCCGGGGTATAATGAACGAATCTATCTGGTTAACCTGCAAATAGTGAAATGATAACGAAAATAAAAATAAACATTTTTTTTAAAATAATTTTTGAGGAGCGCTTCAGTGAATGAACGAAATAGATTGATGGCAGACCAGAGCATCGGCAGACTTCTGTTAAACCTGTCTGCTCCCGCAACGGTGGGTATGCTGGTCCATGCGCTGTACAACCTGACCGACACTATTTTCGTCGGCAGGGGCCTGGGTGAACACAGCGTCCAGGGGATTGCGGGCATTGCCATTGTTTTTCCCATCCAGATGATACTAATGGCAGTGGCAATGACCATAGGACTGGGCGGTGCATCCATAATCTCCCGCAGCCTGGGTGTCAGGGATGTTCAAAAAGCTGAGAGGACCCTGGGTAATATGGTCACACTGGTCCTGGTTCTCAGTGCCTTTTTCACCCTGTTGGGAAGTATTTTCATCTTTCCTCTGCTGAAGATATTTGGAGCAACCACCACCATTATGCCTTATTCCTTTGACTACCTCAGTATCATCCTGTACGGCACGGTATTTTTTTCATTTTCAATGGCCATAAACAACGTACTGAGGGCAGAAGGTAATGCAAAAGATGCCATGCTCGTCATGGTCATCTCCGGCATCATTAACATCATCCTGGACCCCATATTCATATTCGGTTTTCATATGGGTGTGAAAGGGGCCGCACTGGCAACCGTCATAGCTCAGATAATTGGTGCCATCTACATCATGCAGTATTTTATCTCAGGCAGGAGCATCATGTCACTGAAATTCCAAAATCTGAGATTGCATTACGACATAGTCACCGAGACCTTCGCCATCGGGATATCGGGTTTTGTCAGGCAGGCATCAAGCAGCTTCATGGTAGTCATTCTTAACCACAACCTCGGAATATTCGGCGGGGACATTGCAATCGCTGTTTTCGGGATCATCAACCGTCTTTTCATGATACTCTTCATGCCCATGTTCGGAACCATACAGGGCATGCAACCTATTGTCGGATTCAACTATGGGGCCAGGAACTTTTCAAGAGTAAGGGATTCGGTCATATTATCCATCAAGGTCACGACCACCATTGCGGTCCTGGGCTTCCTGGTCCTTTTCCTGTTCCCTGGACAGCTGTTCAGTATATTTACCACCGACCAGCAGCTCATAGATGCAGGTATATCCCCAATGCGCATCATTGTGCTCGCAATTCCCCTTATAGGTTACCAGATCGTTGGTTCGGCTTTCTACCAGTCAATTGGCAAAGCAAGACCTTCGTTGATCCTGTCCATGGCCCGGCAGGTGATTTTCCTGATCCCTCTGGTAATAATCCTGCCAAGGTTCTTTGAGTTAACCGGGGTCTGGGTGGCGTTCCCTGTGGCAGATACTCTGGCTTTCGGCCTGACCTATCTCATGCTCTCGAAAGAACTGAAATTGTTAAGCCATCCACCCATTTAAGGTGAATGTTTCAATGAATGCTATGCTATGATCTTACCAAAGGGGCTTTTATAAAAATAACTGAGATACTCCTCTGCGCCCACACCATTGTTACTTTCTCCACCGAACAGTATCCGTGACCACGATGGCTTATTCGCATAACTTATCACAGGTTCGCCATCGATACCACCCAGTTTTGCAGCAACATCAATAGCATCATACAGGTTCCCGGTCTCATCAACCAGTCCCAGTTCTACGGCCTTGCTGCCTGTATACACCCTGCCATCGGCCAGGTCCTTAACATCGCTCTTGCTCATGTTCCTTCCCTGGGCAACTTCATCTACAAACCGCTGGAACGCTTCAAGTACAACCTCTTCTGAGTACTGTTTCTCATCATCGCTCAGTCCCCTCCAGCTGCCGCCCATATCCTTGAACTCACCGCTCTTGGCAACATAGAACTCCATACCTTCTTCTTTATAATATCCCGACATGTCCTCAAATACCCAGATGACCCCGATACTTCCCGTTATACTGTCAGGGTTTGCAATAATATATTCTGTCGGTGCCGAAATATAATACGCCGCACTTGCAGCCACATCACCCATTGAGACCACTACAGGCTTCTTTTCCTGTGCTTTCTTTATCTCAGTAACGATCTCCTGCGCCGCAGCCGGTGAGCCCCCGGGGCTATTTATGCGCAGCACTATTGCTTTCACATTACTGTCATCAGCAGCGTCCTGTATACTTTTACTTATCTCTTCGGATGTTGCATAACCCAAACCACCAGGTAAATTTCCGGTGATCATAACTCCCTGAACATAAATCACTGCCACCTTGTTCGAATCCTTAGGGAGAGTATCGAACCCTCCAAAAATTGCAATAATACTACCGCCAATAACAACCAGTAACCCCAACACGAGAATCAGGTAGATCAGTCCTCGGCCCATCGAACCATCTTTCCGGGAAGAGCGCTGCACAGGTTCATGTACTGCATGAGAATTATGCACACCTGCATCCTGGTCTTTAATTGCCAAGGGAACAGTATACATTGCATCCTTTTCCACATCTGGAGCAGGTCCAAAAGAGCCTGCAGGAAGATCAAAGCTATTTCCAGGCATGTTCTCATTCATTCCATCCATGTCAGGCTGCACAGGATATGGTGTATCTTCGTTTGGGAGCATAATGTCTCTATAATATATTTTGTTGGTACTATAAAGTACTATGTGAAACCAGCAAATGACCATAGGCCAGCTTTTCCAACCGGCCCTGTATATCTTTCAGGCGCAATTATTTAATTGGCATTGATCACATAATCGGTCATAGCGTGTTCCATGTAAGTAGCGTGCCCCATCTCTATTAATTTACTGGTCACAGCAAGCGGGGCACCATCCATGATAATATCACCATTGTCGATGAGTATGGCTCTGTGCGCTACTTCGGTAACGAAGTCCATATGGTGGCTTATTAAAATGATTGTAGTCCCGAAATGCTTACTGATATTCTTCAGGGAATTAGCCACTTCCCGCAGGGTAATGGGGTCAAGGTCACCGAATGGTTCATCCAGCAACAGGTACTCGGGATGGGTTATCGTGGCCAGTGCAAGGGCAGCCCTCACATTCTCACCACCGCTCAACTGGTACGGCTTGGCATTCAGGACAGACAGGGGCAGCCTCATTGCATGGAATATTGGTTCAGCATGCTTTATGACCTCATCTATAGAACTGCTGGGGAACAATGTGCCGATAATATCGATATTGTATCCCATCTTCTCCAGTTCTTGCTGTGCTTTTTCACCGCCGACATCGGTCAGTCTGTATATGGCATCAAGGTTTTTTTCAGATATACTGAGTTCCTTTGCCTTTTTGCGGGCTGCTTCCAGGACATGCATGCCCTTGACACCCAGCTTGTAGGCAAGCTGGTGCTTGATAGGTGAATTCGGATACAGCGCGAATTCCTGGTACATGATACTTGTTCTTCTGCGAAGTTCCATCCTTTTCTGATTGTAATGGGCTACGTCAACCCACTCATCATCCAGTAAAAACTTGATATCGCCATCGTCTGGATAGATCAGTCCGTCCATGGCATGAAGCAGCGTGGTCTTGCCGGCACCGCTGGGCCCGGTAAGAGCCACAATCTCGCCTTTCTTGAATTCAATATTCATATTCTCGATATCCAGTACTTCTCCCTGGCGCACCAGGTAGTACCGCTGGCACAAATCCCTTACCTTGATAACAACCTTATCCTCTTTCAGTTCAGGTAATGCCACGTCTGGCTTCATATTTGTCAGGAATTCTTTGATGAGAGGTCCGGGTTTACCATCTCTCACCACTTTGCCTTTTTCTATCCAGACCACCCTGTCAGCAAGGTAACTGTGTATCTCTGGCAGGTGAGAAACTATGATTATCTTGACACCTGTATGTTGCTGCACTTTTTTAATCGTGTCCAGTACTTCTTGTTTGGTAGCAGGACAGGTCATAGTGGCAGGTTCGTCCAGGAGCAGAAGTTTAGGATTGGCTGCAAGCTGTCTTGCAATAAGGAGTCTTTGTTTTTCTCCACCGCTGAGTACCATGGAAAAATGTTCGGCTTTATGGTCCAGACCAACCAGTTTGAGATACTTCATGCTTTCTTCATACAGGTCATCATAATCCGGATGATCCTTTGCAGGTAAGGCTTCCTGGCCAACACGCAGGGAATATAATCTCCGGATAATGTTCTCTATTGCAGCCCCTGGCCAAAGTCCAAAGTTCCTTTGGAGATGGATAGCACTCATGCTCTTCAATTTCCTGAAATCATCATCTGAGGAATCTGGAGTGATGGACAATCCGTCCAGTTCGATCTCACCTCCGTTGAAACTTTCTACACCTCTGAGCACCTTCAGCAATGTCGTTTTACCGCTACCGCTTTGTCCCATAATGCCGAGAATTTCTCCGTCTTTCACTTCAAAACTGACACCGTCCAGTGCCCTTACACTGGCGTCATCCAGTTCGTAATCTTTGATCAGATTCTTGACTTTTAACATGATATGTCCTCAATGATTTAAATAAAAAATATAGTATTAATTTATTACGTTCAAATGATGATAATTTATAAGGTTATATCCTGATGTTTTGGTAGGTTATATTTATTACGGTGAACACTTCTAATAAGATGTAATAAATAGATACAAACTTATAAGTCATCTAAAGGAAAAAACTACATAGAGATTATAAGTAGATACAAACTTATAAGTTATTTAAACTGAAAAACAATTATAGATTCTATATGAACGTAGAATTAAGAAGGTAATGGATATGAGGAAAATATTGATTATATTGTTGACATTGCTTGCAATTTCAATCGTTATATCTGGATGTGTGGATCCTTATGTTGTGTCAACGCCAGCCGGTACTGCCACTTCGACATCCACCCCCCAGGCAACTGCAACACAACAGGTGACAAAGAATGTTGATCCGGTAAAGCTATTAAGTGCTCCCACCTGGACCTGGAGCAGCAGGATACGAATAAAAGAAGTGGACATCTCAGATGATGGTAACTACATTGCTGGTCTATCCACCCAGAAGGTCATAATAAAAACGCCGACAAAAAATGTGCTTTCAAACCTGGCGTGGAACAATGCCAATCATATTTCAGTATCAAATGATGGGAACTATATAGCTATTGCTGATAAGTATTTCTTCAATATTTATGACAATAATGGGGTGGAACTCACAACCTATACCATTGGAGGTCTTATTAATACAATTGAGGTATTGGACTCCGGCGTTGTTATACAGGGTGGCGAAAGATCACCACAATTGAATAGTGTGAATACATATGGAGTTGAGTTGTGGTCATGGAAACCAAGCATAAACACAATAAAAGTGCTGGATTTCGATAGTTCAGTAAACGGTGATAACATAATAATGGGAACTTCAGATAGCAAAATTTACTATTTGACAAATTATGGCGATCAAATCTGGTATAAGAGTGTTTCTGGACATGTTCGAGACGTAAAATTATCAGATGATGGTAAAAATATCTTTGTTCTGACTGATACTAACAAGGTATATTCTTTTGACAGTTATGGTAACAAGAACTGGGAGCGAGTACTGGACATAAATACTGTTGAGATTGAAATTTCAAAGTACGGTGATTACATACTGACAAAACCATTTAACGAAGCCGATTCTTATTCATTCAAAAATAAAGTATACCTGCTTGAGAATAATAATGGCAATGTAAAATGGATGAAACAGATGGCCAGTAATGTAGGTGTCATCGGTATTTCGAAGGATGCAAAATATGTGATTATTGGTGAGGAACGGGTTCTTAGAATGTATGATCTGGCAGGAGATGAACAATCCAGTTATTCTCTGGAAAGTCAGTACGGAACAAAAATTGTATCTTTAAGTATGACTCCCGATGCCAGTAAACTGGCTGTAGGTACAATAAACTCGTTACTCGTATTCGGCTAATCCCGAATACTTGTTTTCCTTTTTTTTATTTCTTAATAAGTATAGCCCTGGCCGGGCCACCGTCTCCATGTTCAACCTTTAGCGGCAAGCATACAAAGAGATATTGTCCGGCCTCCACAGCAGACAGCACCAGGCCTTCGATTACAGCAATATCTGCACTCAATAACATGGTATGTACTTCATATTCTTCCCCGGTCGTACCAATGGATAGCGCATCTGTCCCTACAGTTTTGACACTACTATCTACCAGATATTGAGCAGCCGCTGTTGTTAACCTTATTCCACTATTTTTTCCCTTTAACAATACTATCTCGCCAGGTTCCACATAGCCAATATCAGCAGGTCCGATATCATTTCTGATGTGGGAGAGGTCAATCACTCTGGCAGACCCAACAAGCATGTCCATTGGCATATCATCGATACCTGCACCCCCCTCAATAAAGTGAAGAGGCGGGTCAACATGGGTGCCGGTATGGGTACCAAGTGTCAACTGTGAAACATTGTACGGGTCCCCACTCTCAAGCTTTGATATCCGGGTTATCACAGGCCCCGGTTCACCGGGATACATTTCCATATCAGGACGAATCGTCATTGAGATATCAATGACCTTCATACCACCATCTCAAACCCTATGGTCGGCTGTTGGAGCCCGAAATGAGAGATGACCTCTGGGTGTATCTCACCCAGTACGCCTATCTCCCTGCCGTCAACAAGTATGGCTGCCCGCCTGCCATCAAGGAAAGCGGGATCATCGGTGCTGTCAATGGTATGCTCTATCCCCCTCTCCCGCATAACAGCATCTACGACTGCCCTTATCTCAGTGAAATTAGCTGCATGATAAATGCTCACAGCCGCTAACTTCTGTGTCGTGATGCCATCCACAACAACATCGCCCACTTCAAAGATACGCTGGGGAAGTTCACGGTGCTGGTTCAGTGAAAGAATCTCCATCAGGTTTGGCAGGATAGTGGTCCTTAGCATGGTCTGGTCCTCGCTGATAGGATGTTTGACAGGTGTAGCTTTACCGTCCGGAGCGCGCAGCATATTGTAATAATGTACCTTTTCGCTGGTAAGTGTGAAAGGCATCACCTGGTTAAATCCAAGCCCCACCAGTATCTGCATAATGTCATGTTTCTTAATGGAAATGGGATGCTGTTGACCCACAGTTAATGTTTCAGGTATGGAAGGTGAGATATTGTCATAGCCATATCCTATGATGATGTCTTCTATCAGGTCCCAGGTATGCAGGATATCAGCCCTGTATGCAGGTGATTTGACCTTAATGCGTTCATTATGAACTGATGCCCCGAACCGCATTTTCTGAAGGTTTTCCACGATCTGCTCAGGTGTGAGGGTAAAACCTGCAAGAGAACGTACTTCATCCATATCCAGTTCCCACTCGCCGGGCCTCAGGTCTGGCATGGTAGCCGTCCCTTCTATACTATTATTGACGGTTACGCTCTCGATGGTCCCACCCCGCTCGGCCAGTGAGGTGACCACGATGTTAAGGGCAGTATATACATTCCTATCCAATCCAGTAACGTCAATGAACACGTCATGAGTTTCATGTTCGACCCTGGTCAGATTTCCGTTGATTATGGGGGGGAAGGAGAGTACCTGGTCCTTACTGTCCAGGATAAGGGGATAATTTTCAAATCCATCCATGAGATGAGCATATTTCATGCCTTTTGGATGCTTCTCCAGAATTTCCTGCATGGTCATTGGCACATCGAAATCCAGGGGAACGAAACTAAAACCCGGGTCAGCAGCCACGTATCTGAAAGGGGGTGCTACCTTGCTGATATCATGGATGCCGATAGATACTTTCTTGCGGTCCCGTCCAAGGCCCCAGTGCAGGTCTTCCTGCAGTCCCATCAGGCTCTCAATACTATAATCATTGAATTTCAGCCCTCGTACTACGGCACAACCCAGAAATGGCCGTATGCGCTTTATTTCATCATCCAGCGTAATCGCGATATCAGAAGGGTTCACTTCATATTCAGGTAGTCCGGTTTCAATACCCAGAAAACCTCTCATACCCCTGGCAACGCCTTCCGGACTGTACAGGTCAGGCCTGTCAGGAAAGAACTCGATGTCAATATGGTCATCTTCAATGCGTTCGATGTCGGCCCCGATCATGGGTATTCTTTTAATAAATGTGTCCCTGTCTGTTCCTGTTAGTGCCTCAATATCTTCGTAATATAATGTGATTACTGGCATGTACTGACTCCTGTATCGACCTGGGTATGAAATATAATGCTTAGGTTAAAGATTTTTTGATAATCTGTATTAGCGGGTCGTATGTGAATTATGACAGTAAATAAATATAAGCTATACAAGGATAGAATTACTATTGTATGGAGATAACATTCAGGGAATAATTTCTTTTATGGACATATAATTCATACAATATTCATTTTATGGACATTTCATTGAATCTCTAACTCCTTTTATGTACCTCTTTTTGTATATACCACTTGTTTTTTACCTTTTATTCAACATATCGAGTTCATCCAAATAATCATTTCATTAAACTGTGAAATTGAAAACAATTTGTGTCTTTTGAAAAAAATATTACTGAAAACTATATATAGAGTGTTTGCTTAAAAACCTTTTATACAAAAAACGTGATTATGATGATTTTCTCTGAATATCTATTTTTTGTTTTGTCTTTGCTATTAATTGTCTTGTTAATTTTATTATTATATTCAAATTGGAGATTATGGAATCAGACTGACGTCACGGTACTTAAGGCAAAAATATTCCTTGATGAAAAGTTCATGAAAAATAATTTCCTGATGTTTTCGCTTATGGGAATTATTGTTGGATTATCTATAGGCTTCCACATTATCATTGAAATGATAGAGTTAATTGCTATTGAAATACCTGCTGTAATACATCCAGTAGTCAATTTATTTTACTATGTTGGATTGATTATTTCATTTGTCTGCCTTTTGGCAATGGGAGTATTCTGGCGGAATATACTGAGAAAAGAAAACAAGATTAGGACAATTTACAGACAATTCGTATCATCAGAAGCAAATTGTTCATGATTCCTCTTTCGTGCCACCAGAGCCAGGTGGTCCCGGTGGAAAGGCTCCAATCCTTTTTTGTCAACTACTTCAAATTCTTCATCTAATTTTTCCAGTTCCTGATAAAATACCTGTTTAGGATTGGCAGTGCTATCAACACTGCGAGCCTTTATGACCATGATGAGATACCCGCCGGGTTTTAAACACTCCCTGGCATTGACATTGGCTATTCCCGCCTGGTCCCTCTGGGCAACATCCTGGTATATCAGGTCCACTTGCCCTGTAATGGCTTTGTACAATACAGGTCTTGTAGCATCGGCAAGGATGGGGACCATGTTCTGGCGCCGGCTGCACACACCGATAAGGTCGCGCATTACACGCGGGGCGAACTCTACTGCAAATACCATCCCACATGACACGATATCCGAAAGATGGCTGGCAGTAGTGCCAGAGGCCGCACCCAGGTACAATATCCTGGAATGAGGAGTAACAGGAATAGTCATTCCTTTTTCAATCATGGCAGCCAGTTTACTGCGGCGGGGAGACCACAGCCGGTATTCAATGCCGTTTCGGTTCACTACTTTTTCACCATATACCCGGGTACCGGGTACCATATTCACCGTGGCCAGTCTGGTGCTCCCTGCATCCTGTATCGAATATACATTTGGTGGAAGCAATGGCAGCTTGTATTGACTATCAGGCATCTGGATAGAATAATGACTGAATATCAATAAGATTTTCCCATGAATACCTGCCATAATCTATTATTCAGGTAAGAACATATGGGACGACGAAAGAATGAATACATATCTAGCGTAAAAGCGGCATATGAGTACAAGAAAATCCTCCCTGCGGTCGGATTAACTTGAGTACACAAAGTTATACTTTATGTCTACAAGAAGAGCAACGTAAGAGCGATAATGAACACCAATAATACCATATTGAATCCAGATGACGAGATATTTTGAAGTTACAAGACATGATGGTGCAGCCCGCACGGGCAAGTTGCTGTTAAAGGAGTCCCATTCCACTCCGATGATACTGGAAGTGGTATCAGGGTACCCTATAGTGTATGCCGGTAGTCCCTGGGGGCATAATACCCTCGCACCTGGTGATGTTGAAGATGGCACTTTGGTAATATTACCTGATAAGTCCATGCCATTGCATGCAGGGGGAGAAAGAGTAAAAAGAATGGTGGGATCTGCCAGGGAATCCATGCGGGTATGGGACAGCTGGCAGGGGGCAGTAGGCCGGATTATACACCCTGCATACCCTGACATATCACCCGCCGACCTGTATGTGTTGGGCGCTGCAAAACAGATGGAGCATAATCCCAGAGTACTTATGGAGAGTATCATTTACATCAGGAATCATACCCCGCCTGATACTGCCCTGTACGCTCCTGCTATGGCCACGCCCGAAAATATAGGGATGCTGGTGTACATGGGCGTTGATGTAGTTGATGATACCCTTGCTGTAGTAAAGGGATTTAATGACATCTACATGATGCCTGGCGGCGAATACAGGCTCAAAGACCTGGTGGAACTGCCATGCAGGTGCAATGTATGCAGCAATACCAGTGTCGATGAATTAAATGAAATGGATGCAGCCCAACGTGGTGAACTGGTCGCACGGCATAACAAAACCAGGCTTGAAGAAGAGAAACGTATCATAGTTCAACACATAAGGGACGGACATCTGCGGGAATATGTAGAAGGGAAATGCCGCAGTGACCCGTGGCTTACTGCACTGCTGCGCCTCACAGACCAGGAATATTCATATCTTGAACAGCGCACGCACACCTATCACCGCAGTACCATGTACACCAATTCTGCAGAATCCCTGAATAGAGTAGAGGTCAAAAGATTTGCCCGCCGTGTTCAGGAACGCTTCCAGTCGCCCGATAATAACATCCTTTTGCTCCTGCCCTGTTCAGCACGTAAACCATACTCAATATCGAACAGCCACCAGTATTTCAGCCGTGCTTTGGGCAAGTACAGGCGGGCAATAAATGAAGTGATCATCACATCACCGTTAGGTATTGTACCGCGTGAACTGGAACTGGTATATCCGGCCGCCCATTACGACACGCCTGTTACAGGGCATTGGGACCTTGAAGAGCGCTCATGGGTCGGCGGTTGCCTGCTCGACTACCTGGGAAAAAATCGATATTCCCATATGATCGCCCACGTGGACGGGGCCTACAGGGATATCTGCGAGTCGATGGCTCATGAACTGGGAATTGACATACTCTATACGGCAAACGGTGAGGGGAGCATTACATCAAACCAGTCATTAAAGAAACTGGGCGAAACAGTGAGAGATATAGTGAATGAAGAAGGATACTCCCTGCGCAAGCAGCAGGATATTACTGCAAACATGCTTCGCTCTATTGCAGATTATCAATTTGGCACGGGTGCAGGGAAGCTACTGGTGCCTGATAATGCCACCATTAAGGCACCGTTTCCCAAACACCAGGTATTTGACGGACGCACCCAGCTTGCAACGTTGAATCCCAGTACAGGTACCCTTATACCTACTCTTGAAGGGGGACGCAGGCTCGTTGAACTGGGAACCTACCAGGTCCATATCGATGATTTCGTGCCGGGAGGGACGCTCCTGGCACCGGGTGTTGTAGATGCAGACCCTGAAATTCGGCCTTCCGACCAGGTTCTTGTCATGGGCAATCGTGCAATAGGTGTGGGCAGGGCATTGATGGGAGGGGACGAAATGGTTCGCTCCAGCAGGGGCGTAGCTGTTGACCTGAGGCAGGTAAAGGAGATATAAATGCGAATTTCATGTTCGTCGCTTTTCCTGTGGGATTATAGGATTGAAAATAGTATCGGAATACTGATCGAAGCAGGGATCGAGAATGTCGAGTTCTGGGCAGAGACGCCGGATTTCTGGCGACAGCGCCATGAAGACAGGGCAGTAAAAAATCTCAGGGATGCAATATCTGTTCTGACCGAGCGTTGTACTGTGCATGCCCCGATACTTGACCTGAACGCATCATCCTATAATGAACATGTATGTGAGGTTACCATTAAGGAGACCCTATGGGCAATTGACCTTGCAAGGAAACTGGATGTATCTGTGCTGACCGTACATCCTGGCAGCAGGACAGTACACCGGCCGCCCACCCCTGAAGATTGGGACCGTTTTTATCACTATCTTACCGTTACTACCAGGTATGCAGTTGATGCAGGTATCACCATGGCTTTGGAGAATCTTACACCCAGGGTGCAGAGTATGTGCCACGAACCTGTGCAGATGGCGAAGGTGCTGGAAAAGTACCCTGACCTGATGATGACCCTGGACATCCCTCATGCACTGCAGGTAGATGTTGAAAATGCCATTGGGTTCATTGGACAACTGGGTGAGCGGATCGTTAATGTCCATATTGGTGATGTGCAAAACGGCACCCCTCATTTACCTGGTCATATTGTGAGGAATCCACAAACATCAGCTGTTCTGGATACATTAAAACGAAGTGGTTATGATGGTGACCTGACCATTGAAATCGATGATAAACTGCTTGTGAAACAACAATCAAGAGAAGATAAGGTAACATTGCTGGTAAATGAGAAGAAATATCTTTTAAGGAACCTGCAACAATAAGGGAATATTCGTTGGTGAATCAAAATGAACATCTTTTCCTGTAAATGTATATTGATCGAATATCTGTTCACAGAGTTAAAAACATGCCTGCGCAGAATAGAAACATTTATTTTATATTATTTTAATGTGATATAAGGAGGAATTGATTTATGAAAAATCAATCGGTTAGTGTTTTTGATGTAAGCGATGAAGAATTTGCTGAAACTTTGATGGGATTAGGATTGAAGCGAAATGTTGCCAAAGCCCTTACGTATCTGAAAAATGGTGATGAGGTAACGTCCCGGGAGATAGAGATTGGCTCTGATATGAGACAACCTGAGGTTAGTGTGGCTGTGCGTGAACTGAAAGGGCTTAAATGGATAGTGGTAAGGGAAGAAAAAAAGCCGGGAAAGGGAAGGCCATTTAAGCTATACCGCCTGGAAAAGGACATGAATTCCATAATCAACCAGCTTGAGTACGAAAAAGTAGATGAGTCAAAGCAAATGTTCGAAAACATCCAGCGGCTTAAACATATCAATATGAATAAAAGTTGATCACGAGCATCCTTCAACGATACCAAGTACCTAATTAGGCAAAACCGGGTCTTCTTTACTCAATATATTACTGATGGTTCCCCTGTTTTTTCCTTTAAACTCTGTTCTCGTTGACACGAAGATAAATTTTATGGACATATGGTCACATTAAACAGGAATTCAAAAGATAGGATGAATAATATTTTCCATAATTCTATTTTTATCGAATTTCTACCATCAACTGTATAAACATAATACAACCGTCCAGATACTGTTATATATATATTTATTTAATGTTATATTCAGGTGAAAAAATATATGAGAAATCAATCAGTTAGCGTATTTGATGGGAGCGATGAAGAGTTTGCAGATACTCTGGTAGGATTGGGGTTGAAGCGAAATGTTGCCAAAACCCTTACTTTTCTGAAAAATATGGATGAAGTAACGTCCCGTGAGATAGAGATTGCGTCTGACATGAGACAACCGGAGGTAAGTATGGCGGTACGTGAACTTAGAGGGCTTAAATGGATAATGGTAAGGGAAGAGAAAAAACCTGGAAAAGGAAGGCCATTCAAAGTATACCGATTGAACAAGAAAATGGATTCTATAATCAGCCAGCTTGAGCTTGAAAAAGTAGATGAAACAAAGCAAATGCTCGAAAACATCCAGCGGCTTAAAAGAATCAACTTTAAAAAGAGTTGATTCCTGTATTTTAAATTGAAACAACGTAATAATTATACGATATAATTAGTCATCCAGGTTCAATGGATTGTTGTATGCCTGGATGACATCTCTGCCTTCCACGAATACAAGTCCGTGTCCTTCAGCATATTTTTGTGCATCAGCTTTGGATAGTGCCAGACCCGTTGCCCCATCAAGCATCTCACATATGGCCATGGCGGGAGTTATACCGGCCAGCTGTGCAATGACCACCGAAAGTTCGGTCTGTCCTATTCGATCATGTACCAGACCACTGGCAGCCCTTAGTAAGGAAACATGGCCCGGAGACCTGAACTCATTTGAGATGTCCACCTCTTTTCCGTCCATGGCATCCTGCACAAGGTTACCCATTCGGCTAATGGTCAGTGCCCTGTCCCGGTCCGGTATGCCGGTAAACGTGTCCCTGTGATTTACCCATAGTGAAAATGAAGATTTTGAGTCGTAAGGGATATCACCCTGTTTTTCCACCAGTTTACGCAGTATTTTACCATTGCCGCTAATGCTTGAATGGCGCAGAATGTCAGCATAGAATGGAAGACCCAGCATCTGGGCTGCAATGGGGTGAATTGCGACACAGATGAGCCCTCCGCCATCCTTTCGCATCTGGTAGATATGTTGAGGTGTAGTGCTGTCGGCCGGAATTACAAAATCAGTCTCACCTTCCCTGTCTTCAGAATCAAAAAGAAGTATCATCCTGCCATTTTTCAATGACTCGACCGCTTGTTGCATTATATTATTTCGAGTTTCCATTCTATTCACCTGTGATGTAGGAGTTATGTATTTTTCATTCGACAATTACTGTTATCTTGCTGCCGTCTTTCAATTTCAAATGTTCCCGCAGGTTATCCGGGGATATTATTTCAATGATGTCTTCAGGATAATGTGTCCTGTCGGGAATCATTATGGCACCTTTTGTCCCATTCCCCAACGTAACCGGGTAACAACGCCCACCGCCGAAGGTCCGGTTCTTGCTGTTAAATCCATCAATAACTATGCCGTCCTTCAGGTTCAGCATGGTCCGGCATCCAACACTTTCGCCTTCAAGTTTTATGTTCAATGTACCGGGATAGGGCTCAAATTCCAATAATCTGACAAACTGGTCATGGTAACCTTTCAGGGTGGTGTAATACTGCCCTTCACCCAGACCGGTAATGACCTTACCGGTAAGTTCTATGTGTGTGGGCGGTTGGGTGAATATCCGGCGGTATTCCATGTACTCAGCCTCCAGTACCTTACGCCCCTGTTTCGTGATAATTACCTTCTGACCTGATGGTTCTATCTTGCGGGTGATATAACCTGCCTGTTCAAGGGCCTGCAGTCGCCTTGAAGCTGTCTGTGGGCTTGATGATATGTATTGGGCAAATTCGGGGGAAGATAATAATACAATTTCATCAATTCCACCTAATTGCGCCAGTTTCTTTAAAGCTGATATGTTTTCCATAATGCCCTCTCAATTTTGAGATGCATTACAAATATGGCGTGTTATTAATTAAAGGTTGCGGATTGATTAATCAAAAGTCCCTGGGATGGCTAAAAGTCCTTCGCAGATTTCTTTGCATAGATTGAAGGGAACAGCGACTATCAATTCATTTTCCCCATACTTGCTATGCTTGCGCGAACCCTTGCAACCAAGGGAAACACCTATTCGGCCGGTATTGGTAGGCGCAGCTGTACAGTCCCCGCAGATAGAAGCCGTGCCACCAGTGATAAATGTCAGGGGCTGTCCATCATGGTAGGAGAATGCCTGCACCAGTCGCATAGCCTTCTCAGGTGAGAGGAATAGCAGCAGTATATCAAAATCGGGTATTTTTTCTATAAGGGGAAAGAGCTGGACCGACCTATATCGCGCCTCGAGCCTGGGTAATGCTTCTGCTGCCCGGACAGCGGATTCTTTGTTCCTGTACCTGCCTGAATTGAAGTAGTATTCATCGGGCCTGGGGGCATCCCTACCCAGCACATAGGCGCCCACGGGACAGCCCTGTTCTGAAAATGTGATGGTTTCGCCTTTCCGGGCCTGCTGGATAAGTTCGCAGAAAAGTTTTTCAGTAGGATGTGCCATCCCCTCTGCAAGAAATATAACTCCTACAGGAAAACCACAATCCATAAAAGCTTTGAACTTTGCTATTGACATTAACCTTTAATAATGTCTTATGAGCCATAAAACGACTACTTTATCAAAGCTTGTATGATAAACAGTTCATTGGAGATTCTATTATTACTAACAGTATTTTATTACTAACAGTATTGTTAGTCTGGTACAGCTGACCCTGTGAATACCTACTTTGCTAAAAAATGAGACTGGATAATCATTTGTAGGATTAACGGTATGTATAAAATCATGAGTGACGAAAAACTTATCGCATATATAAAAGAGCGTCTTGAGAAGGGACGGATGGCTGAAGCTATTGAAGCTGCTGAACTCGGAGGTAGACCACTATCAGAAGATGAACTGAAAGGATATATTTTCCAGTACCTTGAAAACGGCTGGATAGCAAGGGCCATTGAGGGTGCAAAGGTTGTAGGAATTGAGCTGCCTGAAGAATTGCTTATCGGCTGGCTAGCAAAGTATCTTGAAGACGGCCAGATATATTCTGCCATAGATGGTTCAAAAGCAATGGGAATACCCCTCCCACATGATAAACTCATTGCCACTGGCAGGAAGTGTCTCCTGGAAGGAAAACTTGCCCATGGTTTAAAGGCATATGAAATTGCAAACGTATCTCCTCCTGAAGAAGAACTCGTTAATTGTGCCATTAAGTGTTTTGAAGGGGGTAAGTTACAGGACGGTCTTGAGGCATATGATAAAGTGTGTAAAACACCGACAGCACAAGAACTTGCGATATGCGGGGACTCCTGTTTCGAGTGGGGTCTGGTGTCCAGTGGTTTAGAGGCATACAGGATGGCCGGCAAGACACCTCCTAAAGAGAAACTTATCGAATGCGCCAATATATGCATGGTTGAAAAACGCAAGGCAGATGCACGAAAAGCAATGGTGGAAGCAAATAAGATACAGGATTGAAAAGTATTTCTGACAGATTTGAAAACGTATCAGGCAATGAAAAAACGAAATAGAATTAACGACGCAACACTAAAAGAAAATTATAGAATGCCGGGCTCAGGTTACCTCGGCATTCACTTCAGAATCGGTATTTACTACAGGTTCAGCACTGACCTCAGGTTTGAGTATAACAGGCTTTTCAATCCCTGCAGGTTCGCTCAGTACACGGGTCTTCAGTATCTCTACCCGTCTTAATGGATACACACCCTTTACATCCCTGTATATCTGTGCAGAAAGTTTGCCCAGGACAGCATCCTGGATAAATGTATTGAAATCCAGCTGCTGTGCTCTTCTCCGGACTATCATGGTCATGATATGGCGGATTGCTTGTATCTGGCTGGACTTTGCTCTCTTGATTGTGAAACAGGTCGGTTTTATCCTTATCGTGTAACCGTCCTTTGTCATTACATCCATATATGAAGTTATCATTGATGTCTGGCGTTTTATCAGTGACCTGAGATAATCCCTGGTTAGCTCATGGCCCATGAACTTGGTATAGGCAGAATCTCCGCCCACCTGGTCTATCATCAAAGACATTTTCACATTCTGTTTGGACATATCATTTGTGACATCTCCAAGGGTAATCTCAATAACCCGACCCATTAATAGTTTCGGGTCACTGGCAGGTGTTTCGCCGATTTCCTGCTGCCCCATCATTTCAGGCGTGACAATACTGTACCATTGCTTGGATTTCCAGCCGTCTACCTTTCTTGGACTTCTCTTTGCCAAACTTGTTCCTCCGATTATAATATTAATTTGATATATTTGTGATATTCACCAAACTTTGATGAAATTATCTCTATCGTGATGAGTACCTAAGTGGGTTTATCATTATATAAATGTGATGTCTACAATTCAATCTCGAACAATGGATGCCCCTCTTCGGTAGGGGGGGCCAGCCAGTCCACGACCTTTTCCACAATCCTGCCATTATCCGCTTTTATTTCCACCCATATGCTCCCCAATGTTTCATCATCTGCCGGAAAGCTCACCTTACCGGTAGTAGCTGCCTGTTTATTCAACCTGAATGTCACAATCCCGTCTTCAATCCGCAAATTCGTGCGTGCCGTATCCAGTATCTTGCGGCTTCGTAACAGTTCATGCAACAGGGTCAGGCAATCCTTGTCTCCTCTGCCTACAAGCCGCGAAGTCATCCCGTCCCTTTCTTCAAATTGATATTCCAGTCCCGGGAAGATGTTCTCAATGGCCGCACGAACCCTGTCCTCATCCTCTGTGGGATGAACCTGCGCCCAAACCTCCACTTCTATCATCGACTCTCACCAATGACCTTGCGTACCTTGTCCCTGAACTCTTCAAGTGAACCATTGTTATCAATTGTCATATCAGCATTCTTGATGGATTCACCCATGCCCCATCCCAGTTCACGCTCATCCCTGATGTGAAGTGCTGCTGCATCCATCAGTCTGTCGTCTGACCTGCCACGCATCTGTATCCGTAAAAGTCTGCTCTTCGTGGATGAGTCGATATTTATCAGCAAAAAGTCATCCCCAAACTCTTCCTTGAACAGGTGCACCTCTTCGATATTCCTCACCCCGTCCACTACGGCAGTATCTGTGGCAAACGCCCGCAGTTTAGGAAGGCACCGCCTGGCAATGGCCGATAAACCTTCTTCCTGTCGCAGCCTGGTGCCGGTGCCGCCCAGATTCCCGTCCGTAGGTTCCAAACCAAGGCGCTCCACTTCTTCCCTGATAACATTACCCATGTTCACCACAGGATACCCCATGTTCTTTGCCACTTCAGCGGCCTCACCCTTTCCGGAAGCCGGCATGCCCACAAAGGCAATGATCTTCATAGTATCAACTCATCTCCCTGTTCTCGTGTACGAATCCTGATATGTTTTATTTTTTCTGGCTTCATTGTCCTGGCCATCTCCACCAACTCATCCCTGCTAAAGATCTTAGCATCCTTCAGGTTGCGTGTATTCTCCGGTATGCCCTGCTGGATAGCATATGTCAGGTTACCTGAAGTATTGTTGTCAAGGTAACTCATTATCTGTAAAACCTGCTCTGCACCGACCAACCCCTTAAACACCGTGGTCCTCACCTCAACCTCGACCTTTTCATCCAGGCACATCTTCAATGTCTCTGCCGCACTGCTGACTGCCCGTGCACCCATGTTTTCATCGGTTCCCGTGACCTTTGCATAGTGTGCCGGGTCATCCAATGGCGCCTTGATGTCAAGGAATACCTTATCAAGTAAACCTTCATTGACCATTGTGCGAATTACATCAAAAGCAAACCCGTTGGTCTCAATACCAATTTCCAGCGACTTTGATTTTGCATATCGCGCAAGGTCTGCCAGCGCATCTGGCTGCATGGTTGGCTCACCACCACTGAACACAAGCGCACTTATATAGGGTACTGCTTTGGATATTTGAGAGCTCAGTTCTTCAACTGTCCTGTCATCCCTGCCTGTCAGGTATGCATGGTTCTGGCAGTATGGACAATCGAACTGGCAGCCTCTTGAGAAGAGCACCGAGGCGCTCCTGCCATGCCAGTCCACCGTAGAGATGGAAATGAAGCGTCCGAAATTGAATGTATGTTCCATTTATGACCGACCTTATTCATCGCAAGATATATAACCGTTACAAACGAAAGCGCAGGATTGAACATGAAGATTATACTTGATCCTGAAGTACAATATGCCAGCGGCACCCAGAGAGTATTTAGTGCTGAAGAGACCCTGAAGAATGTCACCGGTATACTGGATAAGGTGGGAGTTACCCGTATAGCCGATATTACAGACCTTGACCGTGTGGGCATTCCTGTGTTCTCTGCTATCAGGCCAAGTGCTGCCGATGGTGCAATTTCAATTTACAGCGGTAAAGGTGCTGACCAGACCCAGGCCAGGATATCTGCTATCATGGAAAGCGTGGAGAGGTGCTATGCCGAACAACCTCACACAAGTGCAAACATTGATGCTGAGGAAGCCAGGCCCACCATCACTGACACCTATGAAAATCTGTCCCAAAAAGTGAACTCTATCTATCCTCCAGACCTGTTGCTGGCCGAGCGCATGATGAAGAACACCCGGCTGGAATGGGTGGCAGGATATGACCTGTTGAGTGAACAGAGTATCCTTGTCCCCTCCAATGCCGTGTACCATCCTTATAATCCATCAAATGGTGCCACCCAGGTGTTCCGCAGCAACACCAACGGGCTGGCCTCAGGCAATACCATGGAAGAGGCAGTGCTGCACGGGCTGATGGAAGTGATTGAACGCGATGCACTGAGCATTGCCGAGTTCAACAAGAATCCGGGGCGGGAAATCATACTTACACCCGAAGACGGGCTGGTCTATGAACTCAAGCAGAAGTTCGATACAGCCGGCATCATAGCTAAAGTGTGGTTGCTTAACCATGATATCGGACTGCCTACGGTCGTATGCGCCCTGGATGATCCGGTGCTGAAAGACCCGGCCCTTCTTGTTATGGGCGCAGGCTCGCACCTTAAACCCGATATCGCAGTATCCAGAGCATTGACAGAGGCCGCACAGAGCAGAGTGGTGCAGATACACGGCGCCCGTGAGGATACTGACAGGGAATCTGTGGTCAGGACGTTTGGCTACGATGCTATGAAACGGCTCAACCGCTACTGGTATCAGGATTCCGGGGATACCGTATCACTTTCTGACATTGAAGACATCTCAACTGACACACCCGCCGGGAACATCAATTCCATCCTTGAAATGCTAAGGGGCATAGTACCCCATGCTGTTATAGCCAACCTGTCCAGTGCTTCAGTTAATATTCCTGTTATAAGGGCCGTGTTGCCCACTTTTGAACAATATACCCTTGACAGGGAACGCAAAGGAAAACGGATGCGACTGGGTCGCAAGCCCGGGGAGAAACGCACTTTCAGGCGGCCCGGGGCATGACGCATATCGTTGTATTCACGGGTACCAGTCTTTCCTGGGAAGATGCAGGACTGGTGCTGGATGCAGATTACCGGCCGCCTGTCAAGAGGAACGATATTAACATCCTGCTGGATAAAAGCACTCCGGATATCATCGGAATAATAGATGGTATCTTTTTTGACAGGGCGGCAGTGGCCCACAGGGAGATTCTCCGTGCCCTGAGGGCAGGTGTGACCGTGGTGGGTGGCTGCAGTATGGGGGCACTGAGAGCATCTGAACTCGATACATACAACATGATTGGGGTAGGCCGTATCTATGAATGGTACCGTGACGGTGTTATTGAATCTGATGATGAAGTGGCTGTCACGTTCCATCCCGAAACTCTTGAGGCGCTGTCAATCCCCCTGGTCAATATCAGGGTAACCCTTGAGCGTGCAGTGGAACAGGGTGCGATTGCCCACGACCTCAGTAATGTGCTCCTGGAAACAGCACGCTCCATGTACTATCCTGACCGGACCTTCGCAGCTATTGTTAAAAGATGTGTGGAAAACGGCCACATTCCAAAATCTGATAAAGATACTTTAATTGACTACTTTATCCACAATGAAGTGGATGTGAAACGTGAAGATGCGTTGCTTGTTATTGAAATGATAAAAGAATTGGTTGAGTCATTCTAGACGGCCAATAGAATAAGTATGGGTTTTGGAATAGTCTTGGCAACTTTTTCGATATACAATAATTCCGGTAATTTACTATTTGGAATCATTCTTCTACTTCAAAGGTAACAGTCTGCAGACTACCCCATTTTCCACTGTTTTCCATAGCCCTTACATGCAAAGTATGAATCCCGGGTGCTATGTTTGTGGTGTTTATATTACCGAATAAATACACATGTTTTTCTCCAAAATGACCCCTATCAGGGTATATAGCAATTCCGGTACCGGGTTCACCGTCTCTATCCAGGAATATTTCAGCATCAGCAATATTGCGGAAGGGACTTGCTACTGCTGTAGCATGTATACGGACGCTTTGCCCACGTCTAACCTTTGGTGGTAATACCGTTATATCGCCCTTGATAAAGGGTGCTTCCAGTATTCCACTCCATAGCAGCAATATCACGAAACCTGTGAAAGCAAGAACTGTATACACTATCCACCACGGGATCATATGCTGTTCGGGTTCAATTGAGAACATGACCGCCTGCACTGGTCCCCAGTCATTATCACGTTCCATGGCGTGTACATATATCACATATGTTCCGCGCTCCCAGCCTGTGGTATCAATGGTAAAGGTACCCTCTTCCACCTGTTCATCGAAAACGTCATCATTTGGTCTTACCCGTATGCCGGTTCCTGATTGTCCCACTTCACCAATGAAGTATTCCATATTCCTTATGTACATTTTCCATCCGGATATGGCACTGAAATTAACCACAATACGGTCACCGCTGCGTGCAATCTGGGGAGTGACCTTAATAGAACTTATCTGTGGAGTGGCCTCGAATACATTGATTACATGGAATTCGGTCCTGGATGAATGGCACTGACTGCAATCTTCCACTTCCCCGTGGGGTACGTCTGCAATACTGACAGCATCAAAGTCTGGCTTTACCAGTTGCACATGGCATGATTTACATTCTCTCGGGAACAGGTAGTCTGCGGGATGGGTTTCGGGCTCGGTCCCATCTCCGTGACATGCCCAGCAGGCTTTGTCGATCTCATCAGTGAGTCTGGTCTTGTTGTTGGCATTCTCATTGAGGAGTGCATGACCTCCCAGCTGAGTGGATATAGCATCCACCGTGGCAATACCGAAATTCGCGCTCACATCATGGCACAGGACGCAATCCGGTCCGCCGTCAACACCATCGTTAAGGGGCGGAACATGCAGGTTCTCAGGAGCGCCGCCTGTAAAGAATGTATGATTAATCTGCAGCCAACTAACATTGTAACCGCCAATCTTCTCGTCGTTATCAATAAAATCTGCAAGGTTAGACAGTATTCTTACATTGGTCAGCATTACTGCATCAGCTTCAAATCCATGGAACACCTGCTCCACGTCTGCCCTGAATAATACTACATCTTCAACGGTATGCTGGTTGACAATAAGGTCTTCGTTATATTCTATCCTGTCACCTGCATCATACGTATCTTCTTCAATCTGTTGGCCATTGACTTCAAAGTTGATGAACGCGGTTTCGTCATGAATTTCCACATCTTTGGCAGTGAAATTATAACCGTTAAATATCCACGATTTACTATGACCTTTTGAAATTACAATATTGCTCTCCTGTCTTGGGGTCAGGACTCTCTGGTTGATATCATCCTCTTCAAAGTCCAGGAGCAATTCTGTATAATATGTGTAGTCATCATCCTTATCGATTACAAGATACCTGTGGTGTTCACTGGTATAGTTGTCAACATGGCAGGCATAACATGATTCATCGACCCATTCTGAATGTATGCGCTTCAGTGTCCTGCCTTTTACCATTATCAGGTTTGTTCCTTCGTTGCCCCTGAATACTGCAGTGACATTGACCGATACGATGATGGATTTGATCTCATGGCCGTCTATATCCGTAAGTTCGTCGTGGAACACATAACTTTCGCCATTATGTATGAAACTTTCATTGATCAGTTCTTCATCATGGAATAACTGGACATAAGCGGTTTCGCCATCGATTGAGATATCATTAAAGAATATCATGTACTTGTTGCCAATATTCCATTTCTCACCCATGAAAAGTGTGGCTTCCCGCTCGGTCTCTGACAGTGTGGTAACATTGTCGGTCGGGTCAGGTGCATTACCCCATTTTTCTCCGTTATCCTCATCCAGGTGGCAGTAGATACAGCTGGACGAATTGATCAGCTCTTGCGTTGAACCGTAATGTGATACCAGTGCAACATCTGATTTCACGTCGTTGTCATTATGGCTCTGTAAGCTGTTCTTGTGGCACACGTCACATCCGGCTGTGGTCTCTATATCCTCATCAATAGTCTCCACGTATCTGAAATGCTCATACACCATGGGTTCGCCGAAGATAGACTGGCTCACCGCATGGCAGCTGTTATTGTTGCAGTTCTTGGGTGCATTGTAATTTGCAGGATGTCCGGTGGGTTGGGCAGCATCTGTACCATCGCCATCCCCGTGACAGGCCCAGCACCTCACATTGTTGGGATTGAGGGTAGTGGTGGCAATAGCTACCCGGTTGAGGTCGTAGTGTATATCATTACGACTGTTCATGGCCGAGACATCCAGCCACTTTGGTGTGGGGGCTGCACCGCCTATATCGTGACAGGATACACAGTCCTTGCCTGCACCTCCGGTTACTGCCTCGTCATGGAAATTTACTGGTGTCTGGTTGCCTGCATGGCAGTAGTAACAATCGGTATTATTAGTGTAGACTGAATGGTTGAAGTTGATGATAGTGACACGCGGGTCCATTGGGCTGCCCCATGTTGTATTATTGGCAATGGTGTAATGGCAGTAGGTGCAGTTCTGCGTCTTATTCAGCACTCCGGATAGCAGGTTCTGGGTTGTGCCGTAATGTGATACCCTGTCTGAAATATTGGCATAGCTACTTACGGTCGTATTCACGCTGTTGTTATGGCATACGATACATGATGCATTGGTAGAATTGGTCTCGACATCCAGGGCTCCCGGTCTGTGCTCTGCGACCGGGGGTGCTGAGAAGAAGGATATTGTGGTGCCGTGACAGTCCTCGCAAATCTTTGGTGTATATACATCTTTCTTTGGATGGGCCGGTGGCGCTGTTCCTGTCCAGTGGCAGGCATAGCATGCCAGGTTGGTATCATTGGAGGTATTGGCGCTGTTCAGGTTCTCATGGATTCCTGCTTCCAGTGCAGATACATTTACGGGAGGTGTTTTTCCCGTGGGGTCATTGCCTTCATTATGACACCCTATACAATTGGTAGGGTCCCCACCTGAGACATTATGAAGCTCCACCGGATATGCGGGGTCGGTAGAGTTGTTCGCCTGGGTATGGCACTGGATACAGCCATCAAGGGTATATCCAGGGCTGTGGGTGGGTGGCGGGGCATAGAATGGGGCTGAGTTGTTATATGCGACGTGGCAGTCCGTACAGTTTACCTTGCTGCCGTTGGTCCATCCTGCCCATGAAGGTTGCTGTACTTCACCCATCGGCCACTGGGCATAGTGGAAAATACCGGTACCTGTAACGTTGTGGCATGAGGTACAGTTGACCACCAGTGCGCTGGACAGGTTATCATGGATGAGTATATCGATATGGTTCACATGTGCTGCTTTATAGGTAAATGACCCTGCAGGGGAATGGCATTCATAACACGTGCCATTGACACCGTTGATATTATTTCGCTGGAACGTGGAATTATGCAGTGCACCTGTGGGTGCTGTACTTACATTATGGCATAATTCGCAGGTATTTGCGCTGATATTGGTAGTATTTGCTTTGTTGGCGGGTGCATCCGGATAATGGGTCTGGACAAGTCCGGGCAGATTATATTTTGTAACATTCGTCTGGTTCGTATGACACTTAACACAGGTGTTTGCCAGTGGTTTTTCAAGGGAAATATTATGGAAATCAGTTACTTGCAGCCCGGTGGATGAGTGACAACTTGTACAGTTCCCGGTCCTGTTATGGGCTGACACGGGAGGAGCATTGCCCCAGGTGATGTTAATACCGGTGAGCATGTGACAGTTCACACAATTACTGGTGTTGATAAGACTGGTATTGGTCCCATAATGAGAAATGTTACTTGCATCACTGTCTGTGGTCGACAGAGGGCTGTATGCATTAAGGCTGTTCCTGTGACATGCTTCACAGTCCACGGTTGTGGATATATTTGCCGCTGGTCTGTGATTGGATACAATGCGGTTGCCAGGCATGTTTAGGGTTACATTATCCACATGACATTCCGTACAGTTGCGTGCCGGTACCTGTCCCGGTAACATGGTAGCAGTGTCATTGTGACATTCCTGGCAATCAAGGTTCGATATTACATTAATACCATCACTGCTGTTCGCATTCCTGTGCATACTAAGGTTACTGATATCAATATGCGTGGTTGCCCCCGGACTACCGATATCATGACAAAGAGTGCAGTTTGTCAGGTCACCACTGTAGACATCATGTGCCATTTCTGGTGTGTCTGTGGGTACTGAAGATGTGTTCTGATGACAGTATTTACAGGATGCATCAGTATAATCGGAAAGGGAATGATTGAAATAGTCGGTACTGGTACCGTTCCAGCTGGTACCGTTCAAGATCTCTGGGGGCATTGGAACCAGATATTTGGTGACATTATTATAATAAACAGAGCTTGAATCATTATAGTGGCAAGCTGAACATATCATACCTGTGAAGTCCACAGGTTCAATTCTCAGAACTTCCAGATTACCTAGAGCATCTGGAGTGTGTTTGGTATCGTTATGGCAGTAAATACAGCCGGTTAGATTGTCTATCCAGTAATTATCCCATCTCTGGCCGCTGTTGACATTGCTGTGGGATAGGGGACCAAGGGTGGGTGCACCAAACAACCCGGCTCCCTGGTGGCAGGTGGTACAATTCACTGCACTGACATTGGATGTGGTGAAATTTGTGCCATCTTGCTGCAGGTATTTGACGCCGTGAATGTCCTGCTTAACGGCCAAATGGCATTCGGTACAGTTGACCGAACCGTTGTGTGGTTCTTTTGCCCCTGTTACCACAGGATATCCAAGGTTGTCATGACAACCGGTACACAGAGTCGTATTCTCAAGCACAAGCACGGGTTTGGTGAGACTATCATTATGCATCCAGCCACCGTTATGGCACGATGCATTGGTACAGTTCGGTGATGTAGTACCCCAGGCACCGGCATTCAGACTATGTTCGGGAACACTTGCATTGAATGTAGGATTCACCATTATGCCGGTACTGTTGAACGCTGACCCTGCCTGGTGGCAGTAACTGCAATTCACGCCACCCGACCAGGTACGAAGGTCTGTTCTCTTTTTGCCATAGTGGGCGATAAGGTAACTATCATTGGTCCGGTCGGCCGGATCTGCTCCTGCTGGCCCGATGCTCAGTAATTTCATCTCGGTGAGGTTATGGCATACCATACAGGACGACATGTTATCGGTGCTGTTCCCTGCTTTGAGCTCGGCACCGCTATAGAAATGCTCAACTACTGCAGGAATGATACCTGCTCCAGAAAGGTTAGCAGGTATGTTAGTACCTACGTGGCATTCTTCACAGGTATAGGGTTCAATGCCGTTAAAGTCACCGAGTCGGTCAGCGTGGGACGTTAGCGTGGAAGGATAGGTGCCGTTGTCGATGTGACAGGCCCAGCAGATCTTGTTGGTGTCATTGACCGTACCATACGGATTATTGATTTCACTTGAATTCTGGATATTCTGGTGAATTGATAGTGAATCGTTCATTACCGTGAAATTGATCTTGGGGGCTGAACCACCCAGGTCGTGGCAGCTGATGCAGTCTGCACCGTAACTGCCAACTGCTACTCTATGCACGAATTCTTTCGTAGTGGGTGAACCAGATAACAGGCTGCCGTGACAGGGCTGGCAGGTGGTGTCATTGAAGGTACTACCCATGAACGAGTGGTCGTACCATGACAGGCCAGACCCATCCCAGGCGGTGGTGTTCCCGATGTTGTTATTTGTGATCGTTGGTGGTACCGGAGTCCACTGGGTGCCGTTATAGTTACCGGCACCCTGTTCGTGACAGCCACCGCACCAGATATCATCGCTGGTAAGTGTTGTGTTCAGTGCCTGGCCATTACGGATACTCTCGATAGTCCCGATAGCAGTAATACTGTGCTTGGTATCGTTGTGACAGTATTCGCAGGCTTCGTTGGTGGTGTTCCAGTAAACAGTGCTATTCCACCGGCTGCCGTTATTGAGGTTATCGCTATGTGCGAACATGCTGCTGGTATTGGCAACGAGCGGCCGGGTGGGAGTGAAGTTGGAAAGGGTGGCGTTGTTGCTATGACAGCGGACACAGTTAACTGCGCTGATATTGGATGTGCTGTATGTATCATCCGTTTGCAGGTATTTTACACCATGAATGTCCTGCTTGACCGATAAGTGGCATTCGGTACAGTTGACCGAACCGTTGTGTTGTTCTTTTGCACCAGTAGTGACAGGATAGCTCACCCCATCGTGACAACCGGTACACAGAGTCGTATTCTCAAGCACAAGCACGGGTTTGGTGAGACTATCATTATGCATCCAGCCACCGTTATGGCACGATGCATTGGTACAGTTCGGTGATGTAGTACCCCAGGCAC
>JAHYIS010000019.1 GCA_019429385.1 ANME-2 cluster archaeon
GGTTCGTATCGTGCAAGGAATCACCAATACCGTGACAGTTGTCACAGAAACCAACGGATTTATTAACAGGATGCCGAATCTGGGTGGCATTGGCCCATAAGGGGGCATTGGTGGTGTTCTTGTGACATAATGTACAGTCAGTTGTGGGCTGGACGGCACTGATATTTGTACTTGTCAGGCTGCCGTAGTGAGAGACGTTCGAGGCATCTGATTCATTTGCACTGCCGTTTACCGGATCATTGTTATACATAAGTGAATTCTTATGACAGAGAGTACAATCCACAGCTATAGATGTGTAAATATCTGTACTGTCGTTGATGATCGCCTGTGGCACGTGCTCGATAGTAGCATTGGGCTGGCTGCCATTTATGAATACACCAGACGGTGTACCATTAACGTGGCACTGTCCCTCACTACAGTTGAGCGGCCTTGTGGTATTGGCAGGAACGCCTACACCAAGTGAATCATTAACGTGGCCGCTGGGTTCGGAACCATTGCCATGACAGGCCCAGCAAGCCTTGCTCAGGGAATTGTTAAGTGCCGTAACATTGACCGCATCCTTGTTCAGGTCTTTGTGGATACTCAGACCGAATGCGGTTTCGTTAACATCTGCCTGGGGTTTGCCCAGACCGTGGCAATCGATACAATCAGATGTACCGCCTGATGCGGTGATGACACCGATGTCATGGAGATACGTGGTACCGTTGATGTGACAGCCGTAACAGTCATCACCATACGTTGAATGGTTGGTCCATGCAGAGATGTTCGAAGCACCAAAGACCGCGCTCTGGGTCTTGTGACAGAACACACACCCCTGGCTTCCATTGATACTGTTCTCAACCCAGCCTACGGTATCTATTACATAGTGGTTGTCACCATCGGCAACGTTCTTTACATAGTGACCTGTGGGGCCTGTGCCGTCATCCAGCACCATGCTGGTATTACTGCCGTTGCCGGGTATGGATTGGTTGAATATGGGCACCTGGGTTTTGCCGTGACAGAATTCGCAGTTCTGGGTAGTGCGGATGAAACTTGCCTCAAGTCTGCTGTACTGTGTGGCATTATCGAAGTGGGAACCTACAGAGATTGGAGAGGAGGCATTACCGTGACATGCGCTGTCGGCACATGACAGATTTGAAGCATTGTACCGTATCGTTTTGGAGGTATGCTCTGCCTGGCCGGTAGCTTCTGATGGAGCTGTACCGTCCCTATGGCATGTGTAACATTGTTTGTTGTTTGTGGCATTGCCGTTACTGATGTTCATGTGTGGCGACTGGGTGAACAGCGTCATGTTGATATTATTTGCACCAGCAGCATCGTGACAGGCCACACAATCAGGGCCGCCGGCTGAACCACCGGTTATGCCTGAATTATGAAGTTTATATGATGCATCCAATCCACCGTGACAGCCGTAACACTCAGTGTTGACCTTACCGTTGTGGAGACTTCCGAAACCCACACGCGGGTCAACAGGTGTACCCCATGAGGCGTTGGCTGTATTATCGAAATGGCAGAATGTACAGTTGCTACTGGTGATGGTTGGGGTCATCAGGTTAAGGGTAGCATTCTTCAGATAATGTGAAGTGGATGCATTTGTTGCATTCCCGCCTGTTGTCAGACCGAATCCGTCAGCTTCAGTGATTGAAGTGAGGCTGTTGTTATGGCATACTGCACATTCAGTGGTGTTTGTAGCCACTGTGGGTCCGCCCTTTCTATGCTCTGTGACCTGCGGTGCACTTAAGTTAGTGGCGGCAACGGTGTTTACGTGACATTCAGGGCATGTCCTGGGGGTATTGTAATTGGTAGGATGGCTGGTCGAGGGCTGGTCACTCTGGTTGGCAATACCGCTTGCATTCAGGTCGCCGTGGCAGCCCCAGCACTTCTTGTTCTTAGCCGAAGCTGTGGTATTGGTAGCCACACTGTTCAGGTCAGCGTGCGCTCCGACAGCGATGTTCGTGAAGTCCACATTGTTCTGTGAACCACTTACGTCATGGCATGAGATACAATCAGGATTGGCACCTACACCGGTGAGGGTGGTATGCATGAGTTCGGTAATATTTGATGCTGAACTGTTGTGGCAGGCTGCACAATCATTGTCATTGAAGCCGGAAATGCCAGTGTGGTCGTAGTAGGGGGTGCTGTCCTGTGCACCTGCAGGATAATTGCCATAAGTAGCATTCCCTGTTATCTCCGGGGGCACCAGGTTCAGGGTGCTGAGCATGTTGTTATAGTTTGGACTACCCTGCTTATGGCAGGCTGCACACCAGTCACCGGTCAGGTCGCCGCCAATAACATTGGAGCCTTTGAATGAATTGATATAACCTGCAGCGACAGCGCTGTGTTTGGTCTCGCCGTGACAGTACAGGCACTTGGATTCATCATCGGCTGCAGTCCAGAAATCAGTACCTCTATCCCACAGCGTACCATTGAGGATGTTATTGCTGTGGGTTATTTGTGTTATTTTGGGTGCAGTGGCGAATGATGCCAGCCCGCTGCCCACGTGGCAATCGGGACATGAGGCTGCATTGGTCCTTGTGGTGGCAAAGTTATTGTCGTTCTGGATGAACTTGATCACGTGTACATCCTGGGTATGACACTCAGTACAAGCTACTGTAGTATTATGCTGGGTCAATCCCTGATGGCAGGTAGTACAATGGGAGTCCTCTGTGGGTCCTAAAGTTCCTGCTGAAGGGTCAGGTTTGGTGATGTTGTGCATGGGACCGTGGCAGATGATACAGGGAATGCTGGCATCTGCGTCGTGGTATGTGGAGGTTGTGGAATAATTGGCGACCACACCATTAAGCGTGGTCTTCATGGTAGTGTTTGAACTACTATGGCAATTCGTACAGCTACCAATGACCATATTTGTTTCATGAGACACTATAGTACCGTGACAGTTGGCATTGTCGCAACGCAGGCTGCTGTGTGAACCTTCAGTATTCATACTTGGTGTATAACCCTGGCCATTGTAGGATAGATGGCAATAGGTACATTGGGCACCATTATGTTCTCCATCAATCAAAAAAGATTCTTCCTTAAGTTTTCTCTCCCCTAAATATGGTGAGTTAATAATATTACTATTACTATCAACTAAATCTCCTTTATCATTACCATGACCCTCGCAACTTGCTCCTCCAACACAACCCCACCAGTTATAGATAAACTTGTAACTTCCTGTTACATCTGATGCGTTGACGTCTACCTGCCATTTTCCATAATAATTTTTAGCATTGAGGTTCCGTGATACATTAATAAGTCCTTTACTGTCTGTTGAATATATACTTGTGTAATCTGTGGCCCCA
Organism: ANME-2 cluster archaeon; assembly: GCA_019429385.1. Lineage (NCBI taxonomy): Archaea > Methanobacteriati > Methanobacteriota > Methanomicrobia > Methanosarcinales > ANME-2 cluster archaeon. The sequence goes on from JAHYIS010000019.1 coordinate 3,303, forward strand.
CCTGGATTCTTAAGAGTTAATGTCACATTTGTATTAGACATAGGCAACCCATCATTATCAAGTACAAGGGCATAAATATTAACTGTTGTCTTGATACCTGAAAAATCATTACTACCCCAATTACTGGATGGAACTATAAAACCAGTTCCTGAAGCTGTACCCCCAGTAGTGGCGTCATCCAGCACTACATATCTGTTTGTGGCAACCAATATTTTAGAAGGACCAGTGTAAACACTTAATAAAATATCTGCATTTGATACCGGTCCAGCATTCACTACTTCAGTTGTGGAATTGTCAGCATAACCCGATTTGCTGGCAGTTATCAAATATGTGCCATTGGCCAGGCTGAATGAATAATATCCAGAGCCATCAGTTGAAGTGGAATTGCTGGTATTGGTTGAAACAGTTGCCCCGCTTATGGGATTACCTGTTGAAGCGTCCTTTACATAGCCTGATACCGAATAATTGGTAACCGTAGCAGCACTCCCCGCCCCCGCCAGCGCCAGCAATATCAGCATGGCCACTGCAAGCAACATCCCGGTCCTGAGCATAAAGCGGCAGGCATCGCCCTGCGAATTTCGAGACCGTCCGGTATCCGGTGCGGTTGAGATTGGTTTACTGACTGAGCCTGATGTTGAAAATCGAGTAGATGTACATCTACTTTGCCCGGAAACTATACCTTTTCCCATGTCAGTAATTCTTTTTTTCATATGCTATCCACCCAAATTTATTTTGGATACTGTATTACAATTCAATACCTGCGGAAAACCACCATCGTATGATATACCTGATTCGACCATATACTGTGCCGGTGAAACAAAACGCTGCATCAGAAGAGACAATAGAGCAGCAAGCATCACTACCAGTAAACATGGCGCAGGTACATCTTTTATTCTGCATTCACAGGTGTTTTTTCCCAGCATACCGTTTCATCCGGCTTACGTTCATGCTATGAATTATCCAGCATCGAACGTAGAGAGATTTTGTATAATAGCAATTTATTAGAGTTAATTATATATAAATCTTCGTGTGATTACAATCATGATAATGATGGCTGGGGTAGATTTTTGCTAATTATTTATACTGTATACCTTCAAGTAAAAACCTGTGCTGAAGTGCTGCATTCGCCTAATAGACCAGCGTTGAATGATTGCGCTCAGTCGACATAGTTGGAAAAGAACGTCGGAACTTCCCCTGGCATTTGGCCACCCTTCACCTGCCCGGACAGGTCAGGATCATTCATCAGCAGTTCAGTCACATCGAACATATGCCGTATTTAACAATCGCTCATCTTCTCTACCTTAGAAAACATATCCCCGGGAGCCCACCAGAACCATCCGACAGGTGCCTGTTCAACTCATCCCGGCTCATAGCAACAGGTTGCACCACAGGCTCGACAAGATTATACCTAAACTTTAACCTCAACATACAGCTCAAGGTCAGCATAAATACCAGAATAGTGCCACAGCGCAATTAAAAGGAAAAAAGTCATGTCAGAAATATCAGATATAGCGGGAGCTTCCCAACATTGAATGAGTACATATTATACGGGATATGAGGATTTACCTGATGGTGCGAGCTCATTTTATATCCTCTTTAACCCGTTAATCCTGTCCATTCAATCAGGCATTGCGAATTCACACATGCCATTTTTCTGGAATAGTGATGTAAAGCACATAATGTTGATGAGAAAGGTAATAAATAAGCATCCCCTTTTTGAAAACGATACCGATTAAACCGATTACCTTTCACGAAAACTGACAGAGAATAGTTGCATAGTTGCAAAATCCATAAATACCGTACCTGTGATAAAGGATAATAAAGGTGAACTCATGCAAAGGGCAGTAATCACAGCAAGGGTTCGTATCCAGAAAGTAGGGTATCGAGATATAGTGGCCGAAATTGCTAACAATATGGATATCACAGGAATAGTAGAGAACCTATCCGATGGAAAAAGTGTAAGAATCATAGCAGAGGCCAATCAGTATGTTCTTGAAGAATTCATCCAATTGCTCTGGCTAAAGGATGAGCCACTTATCAAGGTCATTAATGTCGACACAACATTTCAACCCCCTACTGGTGAGTATGAGTTTTTTGATATTATTTATGAAGATTTTCAGAAAGAAGCGTTTGAACGAATCGGTGAAGCGGCATTCTACCTGAAAAGTCTTGACACTGGACAAACAAAAATGCTGGATAAACAGGACCAGATGCTGGGGAAACAGGACCAGATGCTGGATAAACAGGACCAGATGCTGGGGAAACAGGACCAGATGCTGGGGAAACAGGACCAGATGCTGGGGAAACAGGACCAGATGCTGGGGAAACAGGACACAACCATAGAAAAAATTGATGAAACAAAGAATGGAATTACCGGTGAAATAAAAGGATTGAGGAACGACCTGAAATCCTACATGGACCAAAAGTTCATGAAAATCGAATATGACATCTCACAAATAAAAGAAATGATCGGACTCAACTAATCTAAAAATCCCTTCATTCGATATATGTATCAAACAACCTTTTATCTCCCCTACTTTGATGGGAGTAACTCGTATACAGGATTTACCGGGTTTATCAGAGCCAATTTTATATCCTGTCGATCCCGTTAATCCTGTCCATTTAATAAGACCGTGTGATTACCTGTGTGACTTGCAGTAAATTAGTCAAAATTGAACAATTTTTCACTATGATCGAACACGAAGGATACATATCTAAGATGTGGCTGCGCACATCCATGTTACCCGTCCGGTCTGAGTTCCACCCCAAATATTACCTGACAGGCTGCTAAATTTATATAGTTTTTACCTTATTCAATACACAGTACAATGGCAGACAATTCCAAACCAGAACCCCCGGACGGCGGTCTTGAAGTAACCGTAGACATGGACATCCAGGATACCCATTTCCTCTATACCCAGACCACTGATGGTTCAAAGAAGATACTGGACTATGACTACAAGCGGTGCAACGGCTGCGGGATATGTATCGAGATATGCCCGGTAAAAGCCATAGAGGCCGGCCCCCTCATAGAAATAGCCACAGGTATGGATGCCCCCCCGGTCATCATCGACCAGACAAAGTGCACCTTTTGCGGCATGTGTGCCTCCTTTTGTCCGGTAAAGGCCATACGGATGGACATCGACGGTAAGGACATCCTTGAGATCGAGGATTATCCGAGGCTTGACTCAAAGGTAATTATCAACGAGAAGTGCCTGCCATGTCTCTTATGCGAGAAAGCCTGTCCCGAAGATGCCATGAAACTTGAGCTCACGTTCCCCACCAAAGAAGACGTGGCACCTTTCAGGCAAGGACAGCAAGGTGAGATCTCCGTGGATATGGACAGGTGCAACTTCTGCGGGTTGTGCGCTCCGTTATGTCCTGCATTCGTGCTGGTTGAACGCGAGCCTACACCTGACAACCCTGTTCCGTTCCAGGACCTTCTCGTTGACCTGGACAAATGCGATTACTGCAAGATATGTGAAGATTTCTGTCCCGAGCATGCCATTAAGGTCAAGGGAAAACTGGAAGCAGAGGTACCCCAAATCTCGGGCACCCTGACAATAGATGACGACAAGTGCACCCGATGCGGCTGGTGCAGGGAAGTGTGCCCTTACGAAGCTGTTGATATCGTGAAGCCCTTTGAAGGCGATATCGAACTGATAGAAAAGAACCTGGTCGAGTGCGACCCCCTCGGCTGCCATGGCTGTTTCAACGTGTGCCCGGCCCATGCCTGGTACGTGCCTCCCGGCAGGAAGATAGACGTGGTAAAGGACTTATGCATCTATTGCGGGGCCTGCGAAAAAGCCTGTCATGTCCGGGCCATTGGAGTTGACCGGACCGCGGTGAAACATACTCCTGTGAAGGACCTGCCCTGGTCTGCCCAGTGGAATGATGCAATTGATACCATCCATACCGGACAGCGAACCAGGCCCGATACCGCGCGCAGGATAGTGATGGAAGCGGGCGGTATCCCACATCGGGAGGTGCACGAGATAGCCACCCGTGAGAGGCACGAACATCTTGACGAGATACGGGCCAGGCTGGACGACCTGCTGCCCATGCTGGAGGATGCAAAAGTGAGATTCGAATGGGAAAAGAACCATGGCGGTTCGGTGAGGAAACGGGTCAAAAGACTCGCCCCAGAGTCAGAGCCATAAGTTGCACCGTCAGGAAAGTATTCCAAAATAGTTAAGCATTCTTCATCCAGTCATAGTGGCCGTATGAATGAAGTGGAAGGTTTTGACCTTGCCCGCAGCGGGGTGACTGATAAACAATATATCCTGGGCAGGCGTGATAAGGGCTCGCAGCAGGGTGTGCTCAGGGTGGGCAGGTATCTTGCCATTGACGGTTCGACCGGTTCAGATGTGTATATGGACTGCCTGGGACCCCATGCCGTGCTGATATGTGGTAAACGGGGGTACGGCAAGTCATACACCATGGGCACGCTTGTTGAGGAACTGGCACGGCAGCAGCCTCCTGTTTCAAACAATATCGCATCGGTAATTATCGATAGCATGGGCATCTTCTGGACGCTGGGTTTTGCCAATACGAAAGAAGAGCAGATGCTATCCGGCTGGAACCTCAAGCCAGAAGCACAGGATGTACAGGTGTTCGTTCCGGGAAATAACCTTGAGGCTTACCGCACCGTTGGAATCAATGCTACTCCCCTTTCCATCCCCACCAGTGACCTGTCCGGTTTTGACTGGTGCACATTGTTTGGCGTAAATCCGGTCCATCCCCCTGGCATTCTGATAAACAGGACGGTGCAGCAGTTGAAAAAAGATACGGTAACATTCTCGTTAGAGGACATACTGGACCATACCCAGAATGATATCCACACCAGCACTGATACAAAACAGGCTGTACATAACTACTTTATCACGGCCATAGGGTGGGGGATATTCGAAAAAGAAGGCTCAGGGCTCGATGATATCATCAGGCCGGGCAGGACAGCAGTGATCGACATCAGCAGTTTGCCTGATACGGCAATCCGGTCAATGGTAGTGGGAATACTTGCCAGGCGCATCTACCAGGAGCGACTGCCAGCCCGCTGGCAGTACGAGATCAACAGCATCACCGGACAACAGGTGACCACCATGCCTATGGTCTGGATGTTCATAGACGAGGCGCACCTGTTCATGCCGCGTGACGGGAGCAGCCTGGCAGGGGATGTGCTGGTCAACGAATGGCTCAGGCAGGGCAGGCAACCGGGCTTGTCCCTGGTACTGGCCACACAGCAGCCATCAGCGCTTGACCCGATAGTGCTGAGCCAGAGCGATATTATTGTATGCCACCGCCTCACGTCGCAGGAGGATATCAGTGCGCTGGAAAAAGTACGGCCTACGTATATGAGGCAGGGAATTGCCGCTTCCATTCGCAAGATGGGGAAAGGGAAAGGTGTAGCGTTCATTGTGGACGATACGTCTGAAGCGTCGCATGTAGTGCAGATGCGACCCCGGTTGAGCTGGCACGGCGGCGATGAACCGAGTTCACTGGGAACGAATGGGAGAGAGAAGAAATAAGATTCTCAGTAGGTCCGGGAATTCATCAACTTATGCCGTTACTGTTCGCCCTTTGATCTCATATAATAATGATTGTGGCTCTGTTATATTATCGGATGCATCAAGCATCTCGATCGACACAATCTTATTATCTTTGCCACAACCGATAATGAGCCCTTCACTGATCTCATCACTTTCTTCGATGGGCATTTCCTTAAGTATCAGAATATCAGCATCAGGGCTGTAGATCACTTTCATTTGCCCTCACGTTATTCTGACGCAGCCCTGAATCTCTCCACCACAAAATCCCTGTCAAGGGATAACAAAAAGTACCCCAGCCGTGGTCCGCTTTTGGTGCCGAGTATAGCCTGGTAGATGGTCTGGAACAGATTTTTCGGGTTCATTCCAAGTTCCTCAGCCGTGGCATATATCCCGTCATGGATGGCCTGTCCATCCTCGCAGGCAGGCATCCTCACGGCCAGCAGGCGCATTGCATGCCGCTGCACCTCATTGAAATTACGTACTTCAGGAGGTAACTGCTCATTGACCTTGAACTTCATCATAGGAGGTGCAAAGGATTCCAGCCATTTCTCGACATTGTCAGCCCTTTGTTTAATAATTTCAGGTTCCGATACATCATACCCGCCCCGTTCCAGTACCGTGAGCAGGTAATCCAAACTGTTGTCTGCGATCTGGACCGCCGTGACCATATGCTTAAAAGGTATCTTTGTGGATGTTCCGCCGGCCTGGGACAACTGGTATGCCCTCATATCCAGGGTTTCGTCCAGATTGTCGTATTCATCAATAAGATTCAACAGTGGTAGTCCGGGGTCGAACTCAATATGCTTTTCCGGTTTTGTCCTGATAATAAGGTATCGCAGCACTTCAGGTGGCACCACGTCAAGCATGTCGCTGATGGATACTGTCACGCCTTTGGATGAAGACATGGCGCCCTGGCCCTTGAGCATGATCCATTCATAGATAATAGGGTGTGGTGCAGGATAATTAAATATCTCAGTGGATATGCGCTTGCCCGTGTCATAGGAGCCGCCTGCCGAAGCATGGTCCTTGCCAAAAGGTTCGACAGTAATGCCAAGTATCGGCCACCGTGCAGGCCAGTCCACCCGCCAGGTCAGTTTACCGCCTCCCTGCATCGAAACAGTCCCTGTCGAGCCGCATGAACATGAGTAGTCCACGGTTCCCTTATCAATATCAAATCCTGTGACCTTTGTTGTTGTGAGCCTGCCGCATTCGTTGCAGATAGGATTGAACGGGTTCCAGTCAGCCTCCAGGGTGCGGCCAGCAACTTCTTCGATGATGCGCGCAATAGCGTCTCTTTTCACCAGCGCGGTCTTGATGGCATCCACATAGACCCCCTGCTTGTAGAGTTCATCAGCCTTACGGATCTCAGGATGGATGGCCAGTTTTTCCATTGAACGGAAGAACGGCTCCAGGAAATGTTCGGCATAGTTGGAATGGTTGCCGCAGGGGCATGGTATCTCTGACAGGGGTCTGCCTACATGCTCTTCATAGCTCTCATCAAGGAACGGATAGACCTTGCGCAGCGGATCATAGGTATCTGCAATATATATGAGCCTGGCATCGGCTCCCGCATCCTTCAAGGCACGGTAGACCGCATCTGCGGTCAATACTTCGCGCATGTTGCCAATATGGATATTGCCCGAGGGGGTTATGCCTGAGGCTATGGTATGCTTACTGCCTTTCTTTAGTGCCGCGGTGGCCACCACGTCTGCCCAGTGTATCGTCTCTGCCATGCTGTCTCACTTCGGAAATGGTAGATGTATTGAGCAATATTAAATGTTTAGTATGATGAGCTCCAAATTGAATTGTGGGTGCAGTCATGCTACGGGAAAACCTGAAGTCCCAACTTGTCAGTGCAAGGAGTATGAACGTCAACGATATCTCACACAGCATCAGGGACGTGGGATTCAAATGTATGAAGTGCGGTTGGTGCTGCTGTCCTGACCCTGAATTTGAGATTGAGATATTGGACATCCACAGACCTTCCAATGCTATCTCTGTCCTGCCCCGGGATATCAGGGCCATACAGGATGCCACCGGTTTGTGTCTGTTAGATGTGGTGGAGTCTGACATCTATTCGTGTATCAGGGGCGAGAAGATGCTGTCCACAGGTTGGATATTGAAGCGCAAACACGATGGTACATGCATGTTCTTTGATGACGACAGGAACATGTGCACTATCTACGAATACAGGCCCTTGATATGCATGGTTTTCCCGTTCTTTCTTGACAGTAGCGGGATGCTGGTGGTCAGGCACTGTTACGGGACGCACCAGCAGATGGAAGGGGTGGATGCCTTTGAGTCCGGGCAAAGGCTGGTACGCTACCTGACCAGTACGATTGAACATTACATTGCGATCTGTGAAGGGCTGGGAGCTGAACTTGATGTGGATAAGCTGAGTCAGGTCAGGTTAGAGCATGGACTCGTGCTCCAGGTGTTTGACGGCGAGACTAAATCTACAGTAAAATATTCTGATGGCGCAGGCTTCCATCTGGTTCAGGATCATTGAATATACTGAACCTTTATATGATAAAATAGAATATCATTGAATAAGTGAATAAATAATGGCCGGCTATTCCCAAGTATTAGATCATAGATTTGAAAGAACTCTAAATATCAATGAAGAAATTAGAGGGTTTAACAAGACCATCAAATCAATGTCAGAGTTTAACAGAATTGAGTTCATAATACTTTACGGTTCGGCAGCACGGGGAGATGCAATATCAGGTTCGGATATAGACCTGTGCATATATTATAATGCAGATGAAAAAGAAGACCTATCCCGATTCAGGCTGGATATTTTAAGCAGACTAAAAGGGAGTGTTTTTGACATCCAGATGTTCCAGCAACTGCCCCTGTATGTCAGGGTAGAGGTATTGAAGGGCAGGATCATATATACCAGAGAGCAGAGTTTCCTGTACGGTATTGCACTTGATACGATTAGAGAATTTGAATCCTTTAAACCAAGATTCCATGATTACATTTACCGGTGAATTATGAGAAAAGATATAATCCGTACAAAGATAAAGTAAATTGAAGAAAGTGTTCATCTTATTGAAAAACATCTCCCTGAAGAATTCGAAGAGTTCAACAAACTGGATATAATCAAGGACGGAATATATAAAAGGACTGAATTTGCCATAGAGAACATCATTGACATTTGTGCTATCATCAATTCAGACCTTGAACTGGGAATTCCGGGAAGTGAGGAAGATATTATTGACAATCTGCAGGAAAACAAGATTCTGACAACTGAAAATGCAAAACGGATTCGAAAAATGAAAGGATTCAGGAATTTTATTGTTCACAGATATGGTTCATTGGATGATAAGGTTGCGTTTGAGAATATCCATGATGGAATGCATGATTATTTTAAAATAACTGTATCTATCTGGGACTTTGTGGCTGCCAGCCAAGATGATTGAATCTGTCATTTTATCTCACCACTTCTTTCTTCCAGCACCTTCGCAGTCCACATATCCGCCCAGTGCAACAGCAACAGCAGTGCCTCTTCCCTGTGCGACACTGACCTTCCTTCCGGCACATACATCCCATCATGGTACGCTATGGCCTGCGCTTCCTCATCACTCAGCGGTACATATTGTGACACGAGATACAGGCTCCTCAGCGCCAGTCCCATCGAAACAAGCTCCTGGTTTGTGGAATATTTCCCTGTGGTCACACCGTCCCTGGCCTCAGGGATATAGTACGGTTTGCCGGGCATCCCCACTTTTCCCACATCATGGAACAGCCCGACGATGACGCAGGTCTCGTCACTGATGTCGGGTGCCAGGGTGTCCTTAATGCGAAGCAGTGTTTCTGCTACGCCTACACTGTGCTGAAGCAGGCCCCCCTCACAGTTCAGGTGGAACCTGGTACTTGCCGGACTGGTCAGCCAGGTAGTCTGGTTGTGAAGCATGTCTATGAATGTTTGCACCTGGGATTTTCTTTCAGTTACTTTACTGAGCAGTGATTCATATCGCTGGTGTATAGACCTGGAATGGTTTTTTGATGTCATGTAAATACCACTTTTGTGTCAGTCGTCATATACAATTTTTGTAAACTTCCCATCAGTATAGTATTTGCACAACAAAGTATTTGTATCTTGCCATTGTACCATAGTATGATGGTGCCATGGTGCCATGTCACAAAATAAACGAGGGAAACAATTGGCTGAGAAGGAACTTGTACCGGTCGAGCTGGAGGACGGCAGTATTGTGGAATGCAAGAAGGTGAAGAAATTCGGCTACAGGATACCGAAGTACAAACCCGGCTACCTTGAAGCCCTGGAAGGGGGCGAGGATATTGAGATGCCGGTGTCGTGTGCGTCTACGCCTACCCGGTTCCATAACAGGGAGAATGCGATACGGTATGCCAGGAAGACGAAGGATGGGAATGTGGTGTTCGTGAGCCCCACCGAGGTCGATAAGAAGAAGACCGAGGACTGGCTGGCGGATTGAATATTATTAAATTGAAATTAGAGGAGTGTAGATAATGGTAACAATGGAACTGAATGAGAAGATGTACTATGCCTGTGGACTGTGCAGCACAGATTCAAAGGTGCAGTGGCACAAACCTGGCACAAAGAAGTGGCATGATCATAAGGAACATATCGACCTGGATGAGACCAATTCTGACAGGCCGAAGTATTTCTGGTGCACTCAACACAGGCGCCCACATGATTTTAAGCGGGAGTGCCTGAAGTATAAGGCCCAGATAACCTATAATGGTAAAGGCGGGAGCCATAATAATCCCACCATCCAGATGTCCCATGATGATGTGCTGCCGCAGATAAGGAAGTATGTGAGTGAGCATTCTGATGCTGTGAACTGGAAGCGGGTGGTGAGGACGAATAGCCTGCCGTGGCCGTGTAATCGGAAGACCAGGTTGCTGGTTCCTGATATTATTTTCTGCAGGCCTGATGAAGCGGTGAAGTTCGGGCATTCTATTACGAATGTGATCGAGTTTGAGAGTGAGACACCTGCTCTGACAATCGTCAGTAAAGTGGAGAGGTTCAATAAATCTTCGAGGCGGATGATTGAGGACGGGGCACAGAGTGGGAGTGTGCTGCCGAGGGTTATTTTTTTGTATGACAGGGAAACGAGGGTTTTGCTGGAGGAGGTAAAGAGGGCTGTACAGGGTGTTGGGACGGAGTATCTTGACGGGGTTGTTGTGGAGTATTATGACGAGGGTGGGGAGTGGTTTGGGCGGTGGTTTAAAATTTAATCGTTTCAATAAAAATAGTATTCTAAACATAACTAATTTGAAATTGAATATTTTTCAGCAGGTTTGCCAAAAATCACAATTAGTTATATTCATCATATTTTAATAAAGTTTAATAAGCTTGAAATGTTTATATGATTCAATAATAATAAAAAAATAATTAAACAATCGAGTTTTTCATGAATAATATCGAAAAACAATTAGAATTCGCAAGGCAAAGTTTGTTAGATTTTACAATGCGAAATAAGCTTTTGAACTTTCGCACATCAAAAGCTCGAACAATAAAAGTTATAGATGAAATTCCTTCAGAAATTTACAATTTTTTAGTATTGCAACAAAAAAAGATGGAATTTCTTCCCACAAAGAAGAAAAAAACAAGTATCGAAGAAGAAGTAGTTAATACCGAAATATTAGATCAAAAAGAAAAAGAAATTTCAAAAATATGGGAATTACCGCCGCCAGATTTTGAAGCATCAAAAAATCACATTGACCGATTTCTTTAGACATCTTTAGAAAGTGAAGTTCTTCAGAAACGTTTGTTCCAAATTAATCAACAGTCAAGATCAGTACTTGAGGAACAAGGATATACAATACTTTACCTAGCTCTGGGTTTTTTAGAATGGACTGAAAGTCCTAACTCCGATCAATCTAGATTATCACCCCTTGTATTGATACCTGTAGAATTAGAAAGAACTAATGTGGGGAAATCTTTTAAGTTATGTTGGACTGAAGAGGACATTTTTACAAATATTTCATTACAAGCAAAGCTTTCTGAACAAGGGATTTTAATCCCTGATTTTGAGATGCCGGAAGACAAAACTGGAATAGATCAATATTTTAAATTGATAGCAAAAGCAATCTCAAAGCAATCAAATTGGAGAATATTAAGTGACATCTATTTGGATTTTTTTAGTTTTACTAAATTCGTTATGTATAAAGATATTGACATAAACGAATGGCCAGAAGATAAATCACCTGCAAAACACCCTTTGATTAAAACTATATTTTCGCATTCAGAAAATCCGGCAAAATCAGGTTTTTCGGAAGAAGAAGTGGATATCAAACTAGATTTTCGAGACCGTTTCAATTCGTGTTGGTGACTATATTACAATCCCGGATGAACGCGGATATTGCGACTAAATGCAGATTCTTTTGCATTTCTGTCCATGAAATTAGATTTAAATTCCGAAATAACATTTATCTGCGTGTATCTGCGTCCATCTGCGGTTAACATTGAAATGATTCCTGCCCCCCCCTTTGAAGCACTCACCCACTGCCCGGACATGCTTCTCTGGCCTGGTGTGGGTGTAACTATTCAACTGACACTGCCACCACCGACCAAAAGGGCGGCATGGTGGCAGCCAGCCTTCTGGATTTACGTTGCCCGGGTCTGGAAAATAAGGAATGAGAAACAGGTAAAAGACTATGGATGTGATTTCTGCCGCCCCTTTTGGTTCACTCATTAGAGTGCCCCTCCCTCTCTGCTCCCCCCGCCCTTGTGGTGTGGGGGGCTGGCAGGCACTTTTCGATTCTTCCTGCGGGCTTTGGGTGCGAAGTGGGGATGGATGCTTGGGTGGAGTTATATCCAGTTGTTGTGTCGGTGGAGTACCGCCATGGCTGTTGAAATATATTAATATCTAATTTAAAACCACAGCGGACACAGGGGATTTCCCCCCATCTCTGCGCCCTCTGCTCCTCTGCGGTAAGTTCCCCCTCTCCCCGTATAACACCTTACATGCACTTCGCCTGCCCCCATCCCTACTCCGGCTTTCCTGCCGCCCCTTCGTCTTCACTTTATAGGGTGCCCGTCCTGATATGCTCCGCCTGCCTTTGTGGTGTGAAGGTTGGCAGGCGCTTTTCGATTCTTCCTGCGGGCTTTGAGTGCGAAGTGGGGATGGATGCTTGGGTGGGTGGTTGCAGGTGGGGGGCTCGAAACTAAATTTCGAATTTCTATTTCGGAACTGATTTTTAATTGTGGGTTGGGGGAGTTGTATTTGGTTGTTGTGTGTGGAGTGCCGCCATGGCTGTTAAAATATATATTTTACGTGTTTTTTTAACCGCAGATAAACGCTGATGAACGCAGATATTGCGACTAAATGCAGATTATTTTGTATTTCGGCTTATGAAATTAGATTTAAATTCCGAAATAACATTTATCTGCGTGTATCTGCGTCCATCTGCGGTTAATATTGAAATGATTCCTGCCCCCCCTTTGAAGCACTCACTCACTGCCCGGACATGCTTCTCTGGCCTGGTGCGGGTGCTGCTATTCAACTGACACTGCCACCGCCGACCAAAAGGGCGGCATGGTGGCAGCCAGCCGTGTGGATTTATGTTGCCCGGGTCTGGAGAGTTAGGATGGGAAACAGGGTAACGACTATGGATGTGATTCCTGCCACTCCTTTTCGGTTCACTCATCAGGGTGCCCGCCCCGATATGCTCCGCCCGCCCTTGTGGTGTGGGGGGCTGGCAGGCGCTTTTCGATTCTTTCTGCAGGCTTTGGGTGCGAAGTGGGGATGGATGCTTGGGTGGAGTTATATCCAGTTGTTGTGTCGGTGGAGTACCGCCATGGCTGTTGAAATATATTAATATCTAATTTAAAAACACAGCGGACACAAAGGATTTTCCCCCATCTCTGCGCCCTCTGCTCCTCTGCGGTGAGTTCCCCCTCTCCCCGTATAACACCTTACATGCACTTCGCCTGCCCCCATCCCTACTCCGGCTTTCCTGCCGCCCCTTCGTCTTCACTTTATAGGGTGCCCGTCCTGATATGCTCCGCCTGCCCTTGTGGTGTGAAGGTTGGCAGGCGCTTTTCGATAAAATTAAATATATTTTATCATCCAATGGTTATTTATAAACTTATTGCATATTTACACTAAGGAGAGAATAATATGGCTTTGAATGTTAATGTAAGTAATGACTTCACAATACAGGAAGTAAGCGATGTAATTCGCTCTGCTTTAGCTCTGGATGAGCGCCTTGCAAAACATAAAAAAGTCAGGTATTCTTACTTATGTGGAAAATTCGAAGCTAAATATAAGATGAGTTCAGATATTTTCATGCAAAAATTTGAATCCGGACAACTGGAAGACCTGGACGAATATTTTGATTGGTACGCAGCAAAAAAAGGATTAGATCACTGGAATAAAAAGTTGAACATATTGTCTGGTATCAGCCTATGAATGCAAGGGAGTATTTCTCTCAGATCGAAGCAACTATTAATGAATGCCCGGTAGTTTCCCATTTAACTACTGAGTTTGACGAAATTGACCAATTTATGGGATACATAAAGGGAAAGCTGGAACTATTGGATGGTTCTGCTCTGCATTTTATAGAATTTATTGAAATTGAAAATAAGATTGCTAACCGTCTCAAATACAAGTATCACTGGCAGACAGAAAATGGAGAGTTGATAGAGCGCTGGGATAATGTGCCCCATCACAGGGAAGTTGATACATTTCCCCATCACAAACATGATGGAAACGGAGTATACCCTTCTTCCAATATCGATTTAAAAACAATCATTGACCTGCTTATAGATAAAATATTGTAGTAAATAAAATGATACTCCTTGGCCTCTGTTACCCTATGTAGTTAATATTAAAATGATTCCTCCCCCCCTTGAATCACTCACCCACTGCCCGGACATGCTTCTCTGGCTGGGTGTGGGTGTAACTATTCAACTGACACTGCCACCGCCGACCAAAAGGGCGGCATGGTGGCAACCAGCCTTGTTTCATCTTCGAACTCCTGGCTCCCACACACCGGTGACCTTCCTGCCAAGCGCGAGTTTCCCCATTGCCCTGTTCACATCCTTGCTCACCGGAGACGGCACCCTGTCCTGCAATGGCGTCCCCGGTAGCGGAGTAAAGTAATGAGAATGTATGTTCCCACCCTGTGCAATTATCCATTCAACCAGTTGCAGTGTCTCCAGCTGGTCGGCAGGCATTTCTCCGGGCAGCCCGAAAATAACATCCACCACCGGCGTCAGGTCATAGTCCCTGCACAGTTCCACGGCGCATTTCACATCTTCAACTGTATGTCCCCGTCCGATATCATCAAGCACTCTCTGGCTGCCGCTCTGCGCGCCCAGGCTCAGCGATGTATTGTAGCAGTACTGTTTTACCAGTTCAAGGGTTTCATCGGTGACGAATTCTGGCCTGACCTCTGAAGGAAACGTTCCAAAGAACATCCTGCATTTCTTTGAAACTGCTTCAAGCAATACCTGGATCTTGTCCGGTTCAGGGCGAACTCCCTTTGAACCGTAGGCAAAGGCATTGGGCGAGACGAACCTCACATCCCGCATCATCCCTGCATACTTGGCCACCACCTCAGGACTGCGATGGCGCATCCGGTGCCCGAACAGGCGGGGTGTCTGGCAGTAACCGCAGTTGTGGGAACAGCCCCTGGTTATCTCGATATACCCTTTGAGGAGTCCAGGTGAGAACGGAGGGTAATGGTCCAGGTCAACAGGCGGTCTTGCACCTGTATATACACACCTGCTCCCGTCCCTGTATGCAATGCCTTTCACACCTGCTATGTCATCGCTGCGGATACTGTTGACCAGTTCCGGCAGGGTCTCTTCACCTTCCCCTACCACTACATAGTCGAAATATTCCAGGCACTCAAGCGGTCGGGCTGAGGGGTGGGGCCCTCCCGCAATATAGGTGGAATCTGTTGATGAACCCCTGACTTCATTGAAGACCTCACCGGCCTGGACCGTGGCAAAACTATACACCATTATGCCGTCCTTCGCTTTTCGCACGATATGTGCCCCCGGTACCAATGGCATCAGGGCAGCCAGGCTGTTACTGTTCTTCTGGTTCCAGCGAAAATGTACCCTGTCCAGTCCTTATCCCCCCATTAAACCTGGATGGGGATGAGAGTAATGCATAACAGGCCGGCAAGGAATACCAGGGTCCCCAGCACCATCCTGCTTCGGCCTAAATAGTCCGAATCTTCCAGGGGCTCGGGGTGTCCGGCAACTGCAAATAACGAAATGAACAATCCCCAGAACAACCACATAGAACCGTTTTGCTGCATCACAAAATAGATGAACAGTGATAGAGAGAGCAGTACGAACGGCACTACTGCAGATATATACGCTGCCCTGGGGCCCAGCATGGCCCGCATGATATGCCCGCCGTCGAGCTGGCCGGCAGGTATCAGGTTCAGTGCGGTTACCAGCATGCCGACCCAGCCTGCAAAAGCTACCGGGTGAATGTTCATTTCATTGCTCATTCCACCTACAAAACTGGCAATAAAGGAAAATAACAAAGGCAGTGAGAGTTTATAATAAAGAAAACCATCCTGCATCACAATGTCTACGGGTGGCAGGGACAGACCGATAGCTGTTACAATTATCGAGGCGACAAGGCCCACGATCGGCCCGGCGATTCCCACATCGAACAGGGCAGTCCTGCTGGGAATAGGACCCCTGTGTTTAATGATGGCACCCATGGTACCTATCCCGATAAAAGGGATGAAATAAGGCAGGGACGTTTTCATACCATGCAACTTCGCAACAATATAATGCCCCATCTCATGGGAACCCAGCACGAACATGATAGCCAGGGTGAACGGCGCCCCCCTGATGATCTGTTCAGGATGTGAGAAGGGGTCAACCCCAAAGAACATGGAACCGAAGAACATGGTAGTGAAAACAGTAATTACCGCCAGCACCACATTCAACCCTATCCGCTCCGGCTTTTCTTCAATGGGGGCTACGATAAGAATATGTTCGCCCAGTTCGTACACCATCTGGACACTGTATCCCATGATAGATAAGGGGGTCCACAGGTGCCTGATTACGTCTTTTGGGTCGTTTTTCGGAGTGCCTGAAATAAAGTATGCTCCGTTTTCGTATGAATACTCATAAATTTTAAAATCCGGTACTTCTGACCTGATAAACTCAAGCATGTCAATTTCGCTGGTAGTATTCTCAGCACTGTCAGTAATGTCAGCATTGTCAGGATGACTGCGGTCAGGTTTGTTCATAATATATCTACAACTCCTTTTGTGCCATCAACCCGCACTATGTCACCTGTTTTGATAGTGTTGATAGCATCAGGTTCGGTACTATCCACCATGGGGATATCTGAAATGATAGCACCCACAGCCACGATGGGCTCGGCAGACCGGTTGATAACTGCCACAGGAGCAGTACCGTTCTTCTTTAACTGGTACATTACATAAGAACCTACTGTCGAGCCTTTGCCTGCAGGGAATACCAGCACTTTACCGCTTATGCTCTGCCCTTTCAATTCGTGTTTTTCCTCAACGACTATACCGGTCGCCGGGTCCACGCTGCCCAGGAATGAGATCGACTCATTGGTAACCAGTGCCTCGCCCTGTCCACATCCACGGGATATCGGTCTTCCTTTCAGGGTCCTAATCAGGAGACCTCCCCTTCATCTCTGCGTTCCTCTGCGCTCCCGGCGATTATTCTTCCTTTCAGGCAGTCACGAATGCTGGCCAGACCTGACCCAACTCCGCACATTCCCGGGATATACTTCAATGCCTTGCCGGAATCGGTGAGCACGCATCCGAACCGGTCAGTGGCGGGGGACACTACCATGCAGGTATCCACGAACACTTTTGCACCACTGGCCTCTATCCTTCGTACCGTATCAGGAGATGCATCCCTGACCTGGCGTGATGTGAATATCCATACCTCTTTTCCTACCTGCATCCCGTCAAGCAGTTCGGCAGCCGATTCCAGTTCTTCCTGTGAATAATGAGGGCAGCCAAGGGCCGTAAGGTCAATGTCACGGCCGCAGTTCTTTTCGAACACTTCATCGAGCTGGGCACGTTCAATGGCAATGGTCTCTGCCGGGACAGGGTATGAACCCGATTGCGGAGTAACCCCTTCCACATGATACAGTGCTACAGCACCCGAAGCAGCCATGGCAGCACCCAGTGCTTTAAGCTCTATGTTCAAAGGCTTTGACGATAATTTGAACAGAGGAACGTCCGACCCCACCTGTGCCCCCACCAGATAACCCAGTGCCCCATAATCTGCACCAGATAACGGGCAATCGACCTGCACGGTGATAACCGGCACCCGGTTCTCGTCCAAATGGTAACCGTAGTTTGCAGTCTTGCCTATGAGAGCGGCAGCCAGCGCCGATGGTCCACCTTCCCGATTTGTCCTGGCACCGATAACGGAATTCGCATAGGAGACGGCTGAACTTTCGCTCCAGGCCAGGTGGTCGCCAAAAGAGGCCAGCGAGGCATCGACATGATAGGGTGTACACGTGCATTCGCATCGTATGCCCAGGCGCTGGTATGCTTCAATGATCTGTATCTGCTTGGTTGCAAATTCCTCATCCACACCCATCTCACGCCAGCGTTCAAGGTCCATGCCTGCAGGGTTCAGTATGGAGGGGACCACAACCTTTCCTTCAAGGTCAGATATCCATTCCAGGCCCGCATCACCGATGGTCCTGTAACTGACTCCGGCTATCTGGGCGCTTTTTATGGGTACCAGTGAATCTGCACCGTAGATATCACCCAGTGCAGTCAGGAGTTCCATGGCCTTTTGGAGCGTTGGCCCCATCTCCCCTTCCAGCAGTGCTTCCTCTTCCCTGGTAAGATGCAATCCTAATCCTCCAGCATGGACGGACGCATGAACTTATATTCCTCGCCCAGTATCATAGTGGCATCCAGCCCCATTTTTGTGGTATTTCCATTGGGCATGCACATGGGGTCAAGACTGCTGCCCCTGACATCGGGATACACGACGAGGTCGCGGTCTGCCCTGAACCGGGTGGCAATGGCATACTCGACATCAGATGGATTAAAAATGTCAATGTCATCATCTATGACAACTACATGTTTCAGGCTTCGGTGAGCAGCAAAAGTAGCATCTATCGCTTTTTTCCCATCGTCTTTATGGGTCTGGTGTATCTGCACAATAGCATGAAGATATGAACATCCTCCCTGGGTCAGTACTGCATTGCGCACGTGACAGACCTTGCCCACTTCTTTCAGGATGAGCGGTTCATAGGGTACCCCCATAAGCATCTTGTGTTCGCCTCCGGCAGGCATGATCGCATGGAAAATGGGGTCATTTCTGTGCATGACCCTGATAATATGGATGAGGGGTTCCTGCCTGATGATGTCCAGGGTACCGGTAATATCCACAAAGGGACCTTCATCCACTCTGACCTG
This sequence comes from ANME-2 cluster archaeon, assembly GCA_019429385.1. Lineage (NCBI taxonomy): Archaea > Methanobacteriati > Methanobacteriota > Methanomicrobia > Methanosarcinales > ANME-2 cluster archaeon. The sequence goes on from JAHYIS010000019.1 coordinate 22,244, forward strand.
CGGGTCGATATATCCTTCCAGCACCCATTCAGCATGGGGTACTTTGATACCGTTCCCAAGCTGGAACAGTTCTACTGGACGGTCCAGGAGCGCGCTTGCATACTGGAATTCCTTCCCTTCAGGCACCCTGGTGGTGGTTGCCAGCAGCACTACCGGGTCTATACCGATGATCACTGCTATGGGCAGGGGTTCACCTGCCTGGGATGCGGCTTTGTGGAGGTTATACGTATGCCTGTTCTCGACCAGCCGGCCCACCATGGTATCCTTGCCTGTTACCATGAGCCTGTGGATGGAGGCATTATATACACCGTTGTATTCTGATACTACCACTCCTGCAGTAATATAAGGTCCGCCATCCTGGGGAAAATAGGTGAGTACAGGTACCTTGCTCAGGTCCACCTCGTCCTCGATCACTTCCTGTGAAGGTGTATCCCCGACCATCACTACTGTGCCATCGGGTTCTATGTCTGCAAGGTAATGTACCATATCCTGTGGTGTGGTTCCCAGTGCTTTTGCCATCAGCTGCCGGTCGGCAATAATGTTCATTACCACTTTGCGACCTGCCACATTCGTGAAAAGGACCGGGCTTTGGCTATCCATAACCTTCCTGGATACCTCAAGACGGGGTGATAATAGGTCATCAATTTCCAGAATAGTACGGTCTGTTCGTAATTGCCGGATTAAATTTCTGAAACTCATCTCGGTACTCTCTGGTTTCAATGATTGCTGTATCTTATAAATCTTTTCTATTTGGGAAACATTAATAATGCAGCATTTATAAAAATATACTCCGCCACGTTTCCAAATATCATGATAATACGTAATATTTATATAAGTTTGATACTTAGGATATTCAGATTCCAATAGGTGACCTGATTATTGTGGTCTGTTGACCTATAACGGAAAAATGGTAGATTGTCTTATCTGTAGGAGGAAATAGATAATGAGTGAAGCATTTAGTTATTATTCTGGGGTTCCAACCTTTGTAGGGATGCTTAGTATCGCAATGGTTGCAATCCTTATATTTTTAATCGGAATGATATTGAACATGAAAAAATGGGGCGGAGGAAGCATAAAAGTATTTCTCAGCGCATTTATTAAATCAGCAACAAAGGACAAACATCAATCAATACTTACAACACTGGTAATGGATATATTTCTGCAGCGCAGGATCCTGCGTCGAAGTCCATTCAGATGGGTTATGCATATGCTGATATTTATTGGCTGGGGAGGCATGCTTCTCCTGTCACTTGTATTCGCTGCCTTTGAAATGCTCTCTGAGTTAGGAATTGGCAGTTTTGATCTCAATGCCATACGCAACAGCTTTGATGTACCCAACGAGGTACTCGGGTACCTGCTTTTAATAGGATTGATTATTGCTATCATCCGACGCCTGGCACTGTCGGAAGTCAGCAAAAGGACACAGGTCTTTGATTGGGTACTGGTTCTGGGTATACTCTTCATAACGGTGACAGGATTTATGGCTGAGGGATACCGACCTGATTCTATCACAGCCTGGTCGTTCTTAGGCGCTGATGAGGCATTTGCCCAGTCACTCTCGCTGTTCCATGTGGCAATATCCCTGCTCTTCTGTATCGCGTATATTCCCTTTAGCAAATATATGCATATGATCGCAGCGCCATTGACCCTTATAGCAAACGGCGGAGGTGAATAACATGGCTGATGAGAAAAAAGCGGTTGAAAAAAAGATACCTGAGATCCCGAAAGGACAACCTTCAATAAAAACTGACGTCATAGACCCCATATCACGTATGCAGTATGATGCATGTACGAGATGCGGTGAATGTGATAACTGGTGTCCGACCCTCGACGCCATGAAACGTGATATGAACATCTCTCCCAGGGATAAGATAAGCCGGTGGAGGAATTTCATGGGCAAGAATTACGGTCTTATCGCCAGGTTGTTCGGACCAAGAAAGATACCGGAAGAAGATATCCAGAATTTCAATGACCATCTCTTCCACTGTACCACCTGCGGTGTGTGCGGTACGGTCTGTCCTGCCGGTCTTAATACCATTGAGATGTGGGAAGCTACACGGCAGCAACTGGTGTTACGTGGCAACGGACCCTATGGAAAACAGAGTCTCTTCCCCAAACTCATTGGTGACATGCACAACCCCTATATGAAAGACCAGAAAGACCGCCTGTTATGGGTACCTGACGATGTCGAGATCGCAGATAATGCAGACGTAGCTTATTTCACAGGATGTACAGCAGGATTTAATATGCAGGTCCTGGCAGTCTCCACTGCACGGGTATTGAACAAGCTTGGTGTTCCCTTTACCATGCTGGGCGAGGATGAATGGTGCTGTGGTTCTGCACTGATCAGAACCGGACAGCCCCATATCGGTGATACCCCAAAAGGTGCTGCGATCCATAACGTTGAAGCGCTGGAAGCAAAGGGTGTAAAGAAAGTGCTCTTTGCCTGTGCCGGGTGTTTCAGAGCTGCAACCATTGACTGGCCTCACCTCATGGGACGCAAGCCCAACTTTGAGGTGGTCCATCTTGCTGACTTCCTTGCAGAACAGGTCGAACAGGGTAAGATAACGTGGGAGAAATCCCTCGACGGAAAGACCATTACATATCATGACCCCTGCCACCTTGGACGGCATGTTGGTGTGTTCGAGGGACCGCGTAAGGTAATCTCCAGCATGCCTGGTGCGAATTTCGTGGAAATGGAACGAAACCGTGACCTACAGCGCTGCTGCGGTGCCGGCGGCGGTGTCAAGGCCGGAATACCTGACCTGGCATTGGGTGTTGCAGCTGCGCGTATCAAGGACGCACTGGATGTAAAGGCCGATATCCTTTCGTCTGCATGTCCCTTCTGCCGCCGTAATCTCGGTGATGGCAGGAACAATGTATTGAGCTTGGAGACTGGTGATTTCAATAAGCGGGATAAAGAAGGGAATGACATGCAGGTCGAAGACCTGATAGTGCTTACCGCAGAACTGATGGGTCTGTCCACAAAGATAAAATCCGAAACACAGGGATAGCAAATCAATACAGCGTGTTTGGCGCTTGTGCGCCAACACCATTTCTTTTTTTCTGATTTTTCTGAATAATAGTAAAATACTATTAGTCATTATCTTATTCTGTGGCAAACGATAATGTGACTGATGAAGAACTGGAAGAAATTCTGGTGCTCCAGGCAGAACGGCAACCAGCAAAGTGCAGGATGAAACGTGTAAAAAAGTTAATTACTAATAAAATTGTGCCACCGGATGAGGGATTATAAAATCGGACTCTCACATGCACGAAGGATGGAGATGAAAAATGGTATATGTAACAGGTTTTCGGTGTTTTAAGTGCGGGAAGCATCATTTGCCCGAAGAGATAGAGAACAGGCCAATACCGCGGTGTTCCTTTTGTAACTCCGGGCTGGATGCGGAATATGATTACGATTCAATAAGGAAGTCCCTTCTTAGGGACCCGTTCATGCGCGAGAGTCCTGCCCACTGGAAATACTGGGCGTTCTTGCCTGTGCGCGATCTGTCCCATATTATTACCATGGGCGAGGGAGGCACCCCTCTGCTTGAGAACAATGCACTGACCCTGGATATCGGTTGTGGGAGGATGCTGGTAAAATATGAGGCCATGAATCCCACAGGGTCGTTCAAGGACCGGGGCTCTTCCCTTGAGATTACCAAGGCAATGGAGTACGGAAAGAAAATGGTGGTGCTGGCATCTACGGGAAATATGGGTGCTTCTGTGGCAGCGTACGCTGCATTTGCCGGGCTTGATTGTATTGTGTTCGTGCCCAATATTGTAGCTTCGGCCAAGATCAAGCAGATCAAGGCGTACGGGGCTGATATACGGTTTGTGGATGGTGATTATTCACATGCGATGAAGGAAGCGGAAAACTATGTGATTTCACACCCGGATTCGTTCCTTACCGGTGATTATCCCTGGAGAGGGGAGGGTACCAAGACGGTGGGTATGGAGATAGCTGACCAGTTGTACTGGACCGTACCTGATGTGGTTATTGCACCCGTGGGCAACGGCACCCTGATATGGGGCATCTTCGAGGCTTTCAGGGATATGCACGCTGTGGGGGTCATTGAGCGCAAGCCTGCGATTTTCGGAGTGCAGGTGGATGCCTGCCGACCTGTAGTGGATGCATGGGGGAAGGGGGTGACTGAGATCATTGCTGTTGAGGACCCCCAGACTCTTGCTACTGCTATTGCATGTGGGGACCCGATTGACGGGTTGGGGGCTTTGCGTGCGATAAGGGAGACGGGGGGGCAAGGAGTGAGTGTTTCGGATGCTCAGGTGATAGAGGCGCGGGATTTTTTGGCAAAGAATGGTATCTTTGTGGAGCCAAGTGGTGCGGTGGCGTATGCGGGGGCACGAATGGTGAAAGGGGAGTTGAAGAGTAAAACTGTGGTGTGCATGGCTACAGGGCACGGATTGAAGGATATGTATGGGATTGAGTGAAGGAAGATGTGGCTACCCGTTACGGCATAGACATAGCGCCGAACATGGTCATACTGGATAGCGATGGTATAGTTGTGAAGACGGGATATACGGGCAGTGATGAGTTGAAGGCACTGGTTGAAGAGCAATAAAGAACGAGAATCATAATCCCCCATACACACCTTGCAGCAGCAGTGCGTCCCCCTCCAGGTTAGGACTTTCGCATATCACAGTACCCTTGATACCGTACTCCTTCCACGCTCTGATGAGTCCGTGATAATCCAGATCTGATTCCTCAAGTATCAGGTGGTTCTTCTCCCCCTTTGGACCGTATTCGATACCTGATACATGGATATGCATATTGTCAAGCCCTTCTTTGCCCAGATAGTCCTCAACCGTCTCAAGTATCCCGCAAAACTCCTCATACGAGTTCAGCGTCCCTTCACGCGCGTGCATGTGCGAGAAATCATAACATGGAACCACGCCTTCCAGTTCCGCGCCCATCTCCAGCAGTTCAATGAGAGTGCCGAACTGGGAACCCTTACCAGTGGTCTCGGGGCGCAGCAGTATATCAGTGCCCTCATCCTCAAGGTGCGCTGCCATTTCCATCAGGTGGGTCTTCACAATGCCATATACCGTTTCCGAAGGGTCATCATGGTAATAAGCCGGATGGAATACCACACTCCTGGCACCGAATAGTGCACCTATCCTGGCAGAATCAAGAATACGAGTGCGGCTGGCATCTACTTTATCCAATTCCCTTGAATTGAGATTGATGTAATAGGGTGCATGCACGCTGAGTGCAATATCGTTCATGATGGCAGCCTGGCCCACTTTTTCGGCAGTCTCGGTCCCCATCTTCACCCCTCTTACAAACTCGACCTCCATACAACGTAGTCCCAGCTCATGTATGCGTTTTACTCCGGAAATGCTGTCCCTGGATGGTGAACTTATTGGTGTGCCTGCCGTTCCGAACCTTAAAGTTTTCATGCCAGCATTTTTGTGTAAAAAGTATTTATGATTATTTATTTTCAATAAAGTATTTTTTACGATCATATTACGGGAATACTGGTAGAAAAAATATCATTATCAACATAATGATAATGAGGAATGTATATATACCATTAAATCATTATCCTTATTTGCAGGGCAGCCATCGAACCCACTCCAATCCAATCCACCAATCTATTTTTGATTGACTGCCCACCTTTTCTTATCAGGCATTCCACATATTTTTTTTAGTACGGCGCCTGGTAAAAAAAGTGTTGTCTGAATATTACCTCATTATGATTAGCATAATTATGAGGAAAATTTATATACCATAAAGTACATTGTATTGATTAGTAGGGCAGTCGTCATTCTCCTATTCCCACCCACTTGCATACTTTTGATTGATTGCCCTTCCATTTCTTTTTACAGCACAACTTCAATCCTAGTATCTGCATGTTGAAAATTATGCCAGATATCGACACCTGTTACAAAAACCTTAAAGTCAAAGCAACAAGAAACAGAGGTTTCTCGATACATGCCAGATATTTTCAAAAAACTGCACCCCGACATACAGGTGATACTTTCAAAAATGGGGTTTACCAGACCTACCGAGCCACAGGTACGTACCATCCCCAAACTGCTCAAGAAGCAGAACCTGCTGCTCATTGCACCTACAGGAAGCGGTAAGACCGAAAGTGCAATGCTGCCCGTGTTCCACCACATCCTGAACCGACCGGTTGAAGAGCGCACCGGGATATCTGCGCTCTATATTACTCCGCTCAGGGCACTCAACCGTGACATGCTCTTACGGCTGGAACGCATGGGTAAGGAAATGAACATCGATGTCCAGGTCCGCCACGGAGATACCTCCAAATACCAGCGCCAGAAGCAAAGCACTCACCCGCCAGATGTGCTCATCACCACTCCCGAGACACTCCAGATAATGCTAACGGGCAGCCGGCTGCGCAAAAACCTGAGCTCGGTACGGCATGTCGTGGTAGACGAAGTGCATGAGCTGGCGGGCAGCAAACGTGGTGCCCAGTTGTCAATCGGCCTTGAAAGGCTGGTGGAAGTGGCAGGCGAGTTCCAGAGAATAGGCCTGTCGGCCACTGTGGGCAATCCGGTCACTGTAGCTCGATTCCTGGCAGGCTCGCACCGGGAAGTGGACGTGGTGGAGGTCGCTATTTACAAGGACCTGGAATTCAATGTGATAACGCCACAGGTCACTCCCGACGACCGCTCCAGCGCCCGCAACCTGATGTGCACACCTGAGATGGCTTCGCACCTGAGGGTCATTGGCGCAATCGTGGATTCACATACGTCCACGCTGATATTCGTAAATACCAGGGAGGCTGCCGAAGCCCTGGGTTCCAGGTTCAGGATGCTGGAAAAATCCATTGGTGTCCACCACGGTTCCCTGTCAAAAGAAGCCAGGATCGAGATGGAGGATATGTTCAAGGCAGGTGACCTGAAGGGACTGATATGCACGAGTTCCATGGAACTTGGCATCGATATTGGGGACGTGGACCATGTGGTGCAGTATATGTCCCCGCGGGAAGTGTCCAGGCTTATCCAGAGAGTGGGCCGGGCAGGACACCGTATACATGAAACCTCAAGAGGAACTATCATTGCTACCAATCCCGATGATGTGCTGGAAGCGTGGGCCATTATCCAGAGGGCGCATGAAGGGTTGATTGAGGAGACGCTTATCCATGAAGGGTCGGCTGACACACTGGCGAACCAGATTGCCGGCATGGTGCTGGATTTCGGTGAAATGGACAGCGTCCGTATCCATGATATTGTAACAAGGGCCTACCCGTTCCGTAATACAAGCCAGGAAGAGATTGACCGGATAGTGCAGCAGATCGGTGAGACCAGGCTGGTCTGGTATGAAAAAAATGATAACAAGCTGGGGAGACGTCGTAAAAGCTGGCAGTACTATTATGCCAACCTGTCCATGATACCTGATGAAAAAAAATATGACGTTCTGGACATTGTGAGCGGCAGGCCTGTGGGCATGCTGGATGAAATATTCATTGTAAATTTCATACGACCGGGAGCAGTCTTCATTGCCAGGGGCGAGATGTGGAGGGTGATGGAGGTACAGCACGAGCGCATGCGTATCAAGGTAGAACCGGTACGAGACCCGGGAGGAGAAATACCATCCTGGGTTGGTGAGGAAATACCGGTGCCATACGGCGTTGCACATGAGGTTTCCCGTATCAGGGCCTACATTGGGAAGAACGTAAGGGACAAACTCCCCGATGATGAGATACTCAGGCAGAGTATGGAGAGCTTTCCTACTGACAGGGATACAGCTTTTAGTGTGCTGGAACTGGTCCGTAAACAGGTGGATGAAGGGTTCGCAGTACCGGATAGGAACTGCATTGTAGTGGAGAATGCAGCAGGGTCTGTTCTCATCAATGTGTGCGGAGGGCATAAGGTGAACAATACCCTGGGCGGGATACTTACGGCCCTGCTGTCGGCAAGACTGGGTACCAGTGTTGCTATGGAGATTGACCCGTACAGGATAAAACTGGACCTGCCCTCTCGAATCGGTGCAGCAGACGTGGTTAAGCTTATACAGGACCTGGACCCTGCCCACGTGGAACCTATTATCGAGATGTCCCTGAAACACACCACGTTCTTCAAATGGAAGATGATACAGGTAGCCAAAAAGTTCGGTGCGCTGGGCGCAAATACGGATTATTCGCGCATAAGTATGCAGCGGCTGCTGGACGTGTACGAAGGGAGCCCCATGTATGATGAAGCCATCAGGGAGATATTCCAGGATAAACTGGACATTGGCAGGACTATGGACCTGATGGCCCGTATTGCATCAGGGCAAGTGGTGCTGGTGGTGGGAAAGGCAAGTCCTATAGGCACGTCAGGTTTTTTGGGAGGGAGGGACCTGGTCTCCCCGGCAAAGGCAGATGCTTCCATTATCGAAGCTTTGAAGGACAGGATAATGAACGACCATGTAATACTGTTCTGTGTGACCTGCAAGAAATGGGTGTCCCGGACAAAGGTATCGAGGGTACCGGAAATACCTGAATGTCCTTTGTGCAACAGCAGGATGATAGCTGCCCTGAAACCGTGGGAGGAAGAGGAAATAAAGCTGGTGCGTAAAATAGAAAAAACTACTGACGAAATAAAACGGGTTCGAAGAGTACATCGTAATGCCAGCCTGGTGCTATCTCACGGCAGGAGTGCTGTCATTGCCCTGGCAAGCAGGGGATTGGGGCCGGAAACAGCATCCAGGGTAATACGGAAGATGCGCGTGGATGAGGATGGATTCTACCGGGATATCCTTGAAGCTGAGCGGAATTATGTACGAACAAAGAGGTTCTGGGATTAGTTTGTTCGTATAACCACAAACTATATTACTATGACTGACAATATATATTTTATAAAAGCCGTGTCTATTACCAAATGCAACTCAAAACACGTTTTACCACCCCCTATACGTTAAATGTGTATTAGCCATACCGATACGGCTTTTTCCTTTATTGTTCCTGCAGATGTATTTGTTGTGCAGTATCTAGGATCAATTACGTTTGCCTTTACCATGTCCTGCATGACCGAATAACTAAAAAACTCTATATATCACTTATTACAAGTAAGGTAGCATCTGCATACCATTGTTGCAGGACATAATGGGCCTGTGGTCTAGTCGGTTATGACATCGCCTTTACACGGCGGGGATCCGGAGTTCGAATCTCCGCGGGCCCACTCCTTACTCATAAGCCTACTCATAAGCCTACTCTGGCCAGTAGCGGGCCGCACACGTATGCAGCCCAGCGGGGCTGCATACGTGGACTGGATTTTTCTGCACACTTACGTTATTTTGGTCAGATTATCATTTTTCTCTGGTCTTGAATGGGTCACATAATTTCACTTGGTTGCTTATACTTGAATCAGACTGGAATTATGGCAAATGAAAACATGAACAAAATATTAATACCAGCACATAACATAGAAATATTCAGGCAAATAAGGGGGAGATTCAGGTTGACTGAAATTGGAGAGATATACCTGTGCGTAATATGCGGTAACGAGCTGGAAGTATTGTTCCCGGGTAATAATCCGCTGATATGCTGCGAACACGAAATGATCCCGAGAGAAGATTACTACAAAGAGAGAATGAGCCGCTAAGCCTGCTATACTATATCCGCGATACTGTTAAGTATAGTATCAGGTCTTATCCCTGAAACCTTAATATCTTCTCTCCGTGAAGCACCGGTCAGTACCAGTACTGTGCGCATCCCTGCATTTTTTCCTCCCAGGATATCGGTCTCAAGCCTGTCCCCTACCATTATGCATTCCCCCGCCTCCAGCCCGTACTCCTGGAGCAGCACATCCATTATGGGCCGGTTGGGCTTGCCCACCACTTCAGGTTCCATCCCGGACGCTGCGGCCAGGGCAGCTACCATGCTTCCGGCACCGGGCAGGAAATCATCTTCAGTCGGGAGCATGGCATCGGTATTCGTGGCGATGAAACCTGCCCCGTTCCTGAGATTGGCCAGGCCCGATGCCAGTTTATCATAAGTGAACTGCCTGTCCAGTCCCACCACCACAAAATCCACATCATGCATGGCAACGGAGTGTCCTTCACGTTCCAGTTCAGTTATAAGACCCCGTTCACCGATGGGGAAAATCGTGCTGGGCCCGTATTTATGCCTTATATGAAGCGACGTGGCATATGCTGAGGATATCACATCCCCTGCATGGCACCTGATACCCATACCTTCCAGTTTGCCTGCTATGGCTTCCCTGGTGCGGGTGGCATTGTTGGTAAGGAAGATCACACGGCTGCCTGCCGCCTTCAGTCTTTCGATGGTTCTGGCGGCACCGGGGATAACAGACTTTCCGTGATAAACCACGCCGTCCAGGTCAAGAATGTACGCGGCAGGTCCGGGCATAGATTCCCCTATGCCTGGTCCAGCAGGAGAATATGGTTCATGGCCGACACAAGGGCCTCCACCGAAGCCATGACGATATCTTCATTAGCGGCACGGGCGGTCATGATGCGGCCTTTCTCATCCTCCACACCAATGATAACCTCGGCCAGGGCATCCGAACCGCCTGATATGGCCTCTATCCTGAAATCCCTTAATTTCATCCTGGTCTGGCCGTTAATGATGCTCTGGACAGCATTCAGGGCTGCATCCACCGGTCCCACGCCTGTGCAGGCAGCGACCTTCTCTACACCTCGTATCCTGGCCTTGACTGAAGCTGTGGGAGTAATAATGTTCCCGGTCATGACAGAAACTTCTATCAGGTCTATCGGACGTTCTGATCTTTTCAGCTTGCCCATGATGGCTTCTGCAATGGCGAAGAGGTCTGCGTCAGTGATCCTCTTGCCTTTGTTGCTCAGTTCCTTCATCCTGGACATGATCTCGTTCAACTGGTCCTGGTCAGGTTCAAGTCCGGCTGCCTGTAAGGATTGACCGACTGCGTGCTTGCCGGCATGCTTTCCAAGGACAATCCGGCGCTTATGGCCAACCATTTCAGGGGTCATTATCCCGGGCTCGAACGTATCGGTCTTTGTCAGTACTCCGTGAGTATGTATCCCGCTCTCGTGGGCAAATGCGTTTTCGCCTACCACCGGCATTGTGGGTGGTATCCTGATGCCCGTGTACCTTTCAACCATATGTGCGGTTTCCACAAGGTAATCGGTCTTGATATTGGTCCTGGCCCCGTAGATACTGTGAAGGCTCATGACAGTCTCGGCAAGGTCAGCATTACCTGCCCTTTCGCCCAGGCCGTTTATAGTGACCTGAACCTGCCTGCCGCCCCCTTCAACAGCAGCCAGGCTGTTGGCTACTGCCAGTCCGAAGTCGTTATGGCAGTGAACATCAATGGGAATGGTGATGTCTTTCTTGATATCTGCTATAAGTGCCTTCATGGCCGAAGGTACGAACACCCCGACCGTGTCAGGGACGTTGATGATATCGCAGCCTGCTTCCTGGACTGCCATGTTTATCTGCCGCAGGTAGTCAAAGTCAGTACGGGTGGCATCCATGGCACTGAACATACATTTTGCGCCGTGGTCTTTGATATGCTCAACCGCCCGAACAGCCATCTCAAGCACTTCTTCCCTGCTCTTCTTGATGGTATGTATACGCTGGATATCTGAGGTAGGCACGAAAGTGTGTACCAAATCCACATTGCAATCCAGGCATGCATCAATATCTGAGAGTACCACCCTTGACAGTCCGCACACATCCAGTCCAAGACCCATAGCAGCTATCTCAGCCACGTTCTGCTTTTCCCCGTCAGATGACATAGGGAACCCGGCTTCGATTATGTCCACCCCGAGCTTGTCAAGCTGGACTGCAATGTCTTTTTTCTGTTCAAAGGTCAGAGATACGCCAGGGGTCTGTTCACCATCACGCAATGTGGTATCAAAAATAGTTATATGTGTTCCACGTACCGATTCAGGAATATAGAAAACGATCCCTCATTTTAGATTCTTTCATGGTTAAAAAACCTCACATATAACATCGTGTTATTGTATAAAAGGATTGTGAAGGTTGACGGGGCAGGTTATATATGCCAATATTACTTTCGGTCTGCTCTTGGCCCGGGCTTAATAGTATCCCTGTCAAACTACATGCCGGAGGTGAAAGCCAATGGAAGATGAATTCTGGAGTGGTATCGTAGAACGTGCTGCCAAATACCAGTCTGTCAAACGCCGCTGCCAGTTCAGCCGGCATTTCAACAGGATAACGACAGTACAGGATAATCAGTAGGTGCAATCCGGTTTGCAGTTATCGGTATGTATTTCAATATAAGACGCCTACGTTCATTCATGGAACAGGCCGACAGGGACGTTGCTGAAAAGAATGACGCCATTGATAAGAATGGCACCATTGACGATAGTGAGTATGTCAATAACAGTGAAAAACTCATAGTGCTTCCCCTGGGCAAAGAATCCAAGAAAATAACCCAGGTTATTACGAATGACACGGCAAGACAGATTATAGAACTGCTTGCCGACCAATCCATGAGTGTCTCTGACATGGCCCAGAAGCTGGATGTTCCGCTGACCACTATCAAGTATAACATTGAGAATCTGGTGGATGTCGGCCTGGCAAAGATCGAGCGCATCAGGTACAGCGAAAAAGGGCGGCAGGTTAAGATATATGGTCCGGTGCGCAAGCTCATTGTCGTCGTGCCTGAAAAGACTGACAGCGCATCCATAACTGATATATTGAAAAAATACCTGGGTGTCGTGCTCGCAGCAGTACTTGCATCCGGCATTGTGGAAATCCTGACAGGAAGGTCTGGCAAATCCTTGAACGTGACAGATGAATACGGCTTTTCATCAGATATGGTTCCCGAAATGGCAACTGCACCCAATGTTTCTGAACGGGCGATGGATTCTGTTGTCGGTGTAGTAAATGATACGGTACTAAAGTCAATGTCGAATGAGACCGTGCCTGCAGCTACTTACATTGAGCAAATTATTGAACAGGGTACAGGATTACCGGCTCATTTTCCAACTCCCTTACCCAGTCCCTTAGCAACATCTTTTCAAAATGCAATGCCAACTTCATTACCAACATCAGTGCCAACTCCCTTGATTGAACAGACCGTGGGGGTAAAGTCAGGTCTGGATGCTGCGGACCTTGGGCTCACATCACATCTGGGTGTGTGGTTCCTGCTTGGTTGCATGTTCATTCTCATAGTGGTAATCATCCTGGATTACCGCCGGCAAAACAGGTAATACTTTTTCCTGATTGGGTTACTTTTATCATTGAAACGACCCTATTTTACAAAGATCAAATCCATGAGAATCGCTTTGAAAGTAGCATATATCGGTACAGAATTTCACGGATACCAGGTACAGCCCCGAGTACCGACCGTTGAAGGAGAACTATTCAGGGCACTGAAGGAACTGGACATCATTAAAACCCCTAAGAGCGCCCGTTACATAGGTTCAGGCCGAACTGATACCGGTGTGCATGCCCTGGAACAGGTGATCGCCTTTGATACCGATAATCCAAAACTTGCCATACCCAGGGTAATAAACAGTGTGTTGCCCCCATCCATCTGGATATGGTCCCGGGCCGAAGTTCCTGATGATTTTGACCCCAGGCGCCAGGCCATTAGCCGGGAATACCGGTATTTCATGTGCGGTGAATGCTTCAATATCCCTCTGATGCGAAAGGCATCACGGGTGTTAAAAGGCACCCATGATTTCTCAAACTTTGCAGCTATAGAAGGTGAAAAAAATCCAGTCAGGACCGTCGAATTGATAGATATCAGGCTTGATGGAAGGTTTATTGCTCTTGATATCAAGGCGAATAGTTTTCTATGGCACATGGTACGCAAGATAGTAACAGCTTTAAGAATGGTTGGTAATGAAGCAAGGGATGTGGAATGGCTGGACCGCATGTTGCATCCCGAAGAGTTCGAAGAAGGACTGGAACCAGCACCAGCCTACGGGTTATTCTTAAAGAAAGTGGGGTATGATATCGACGTGAACTGGGTCGATGATGCCTATTCTAAAAGGTTGCCTGCAGAGAGACTTTTCGAGCAGTTCATGTGGCATGGTGTTATGGCCGAAGTATTTAAAACACTCAAAGACAGTATGCAGCCCCAGGAAAAAACAACCGACTGAAAATTATGACACTTTTTGCTTTTGAACTCTCTGGTGAAACTCCGGAGATACCGACAGCCGAGATCGTTGGGGTCCTGGAATCTGAAAATATTGCCTTTTCTATCAGGTCTCAACCGGAACAGGTACTTGTTATTGAAACATCCGGTATTAATGGAGCAATAGCAGGTAAACTTGCCAGCCGGCTGGCACTGACCTGGCATATAATCGAAGTATGGGGTATTTCACACGCAAACCTGCCTGATATTATTTCAATGGTAAAAGAGATGGATTTTTCAAACCAGAATTCTCTTGCCTATATTGTCAGGGCTAAGAAGATCAAACGTAAAAGCCCCATATCCTCAGAAGATATTGAACGCGGTATCGGTAAAGTACTGTATGACAGGGGATACCGTGCAGACCTGGTCAAGCCAGATATCCAGTACCGGGCTTTAATAACTGGCAATACATGCATTTTCGGACCTGTAATTGCTTCTATTGACGGAAGTGCATTTGAAAAGCGCAAACCTCATAAAAAACCCTTTTTCTATCCGGGTGTACTTATGCCAAAACTGGCACTGGCACTGGTGAATATTGCCCGGGCAAAAGAGGGAAGTGTTCTGCTTGACCCTTATTGCGGTACTGGTGGGATACTGGTGGAAGCCGGACTCATCGGTACGAGCACTCTGGGGTGTGATGTACAACGAAAGATACTCATGGGTGCAAAGATGAACCTGGATTTTTATTCCGTGGACTATTCACTTATGTATCAGGATGCCGGGAATATGGCATTGAGAAATGACTGTGTCGATTGCATTGTGACGGACCCTCCGTATGGAAGGTCGGCACTTATACAGGCACAGTCTCTGGATACCTTGATGAAGAACTCTCTATGTGAGATGTACCGGGTATTGCGAATTGGAGGGCGCCTGGTGCTGGTATCTGAACGTCCGGTTGAGACCTGGGCCGAGAACGCAGGTTTCAGGCTGGAACATGTGTTCACTCAAAGGGTCCATCGCAGTCTTACCAGAAGGATAACACTGCTGGATAAAATAGGATAATAAGTGGTGAATCGCTCACTATACTTCGTTTTCTATGCCTGTACTTTACCTTTCATGGTACGTTAAATAATCCAATACGTCAACAACCATACTGTTGAAACACATAGTTTAAATAAAATCAGATGCAACATTTTTTTAACAAAATCAACGGGGGTTTGAATTTTGATAGTAGAGCAATTGTTAAAATCAATTACTGAAGAGATTGCTGATATGATCTCGACAAGACCGTTATTGGAGAACATATAACCATTGAAGGCAAGACCAGTATACCTGTTACCAAGGTCTGTTTTGGATTCGGAAGTGGTGGGGGCGAAGGTAAAATGAAAGAAGGTGAAGGAGGAACCGGCGGTGGAGGGGGAGGGGGTGCTTCAATCCAACCTATCGCGTTCCTTGTGGTGACTCCTGAAGATGTTCAGCTATTAACCATTAAGGGGAAAGGTGCGATATCTCAACTTACCGAGGTACTGCCTGAGATAATGGAAAAATGCAATTGCATGTCTGAAGGGGAAAAGAAAAAAGAATCATCCGGAACGAGCGAAACTGGTGGTTCTTAGATCATTAATAAAAGTCCATCAGTTTATATTGCAATATGGATATTAACCTGAAATGTTCTGGTTGACGATTGGTGGGATTTTAATTATAGCAGCAATAGCCTTTGCTATGCTACTTTTTTCCGTTACTATCAGTGCCATTTCAAATAAAGAAGGTAAAAGAATAGAAGGGAATTTTTGTATCAGCTGGTTGATATTCAGGATACGACATTCGCTGAAAGACAAACGAACGGATTTCTTTTTATTATGGTATAAAGTCGGTACTCAAAAACACAGGGAAGAACAAACAAAAGAATCCGAAGAAACTGAACAAACAAACAAAATAAAAGAAATGAAAAGGTCTCTAAAAAAAGAGAAAAACCGAAAAATACCACCAATTGAAGTTATCGTTAACTTTATCGGACCGCTGTTCGGCCTTATTCATAGACTTGTCACCATTCCAAGATTCAAATATCTTGATATCGATTGTACGTATGGTCTGGATGACACGGCAATTTGCGGTATTCTGACCGGACTTCTTCACTCGATCAAAGGTGCTTCTCAGATAGGAAATAATGTCCGATTCACGCCTGATTTTACGGGTACTTTATTGAACTGGGACCTGAAAATCTTAACAAGCATTACCCTTGTTCGGATTTTCTTGCCTTTGGCTAAGTTTATATCTAATATCAATGTTCTGAAATTCGGATGGGTAATGATCAGAAGTTAATTCTTTATCTTAGTATGAACTTCCAATCTTCCACCTGAAACAATCCTTAAAACCTCCAGATACCCGGAAGAAACCATCTCATCCACCGGTACGGGTGTACCGTCTACCATGACAATGACGGTCTCAGGGTTCAATTCCAGTTTTCCCAGCACATCACCGTACGTGCTGCCATTATCAAGTTCTAATGATTGTTCGGAAACGCTACCTGTAAGGACTTTCACCCGGACCATCAAATTGAGTTAATCCTCCTCGGTCAACTCGGCAATCTCCCCTTTAGAGCTGGTCAACGATTCCAGATTGTTCTTGATCAATTTTTTCTCAAGTATTTCCTGCTTCTTATCGCCTTTACGTTGCTGGTCTCTTTTTTTAAATTTTGACATACAGCTCACCTCAAAACTCATTAAATACTCACTATTTACTATCTCTACTATTCTATTTAGCCCCTTCCCTTATCTCATCGAACACCAGTTCTTTCCAATCCCTCTCCCCCAGCACGATCTCAAATTCCACCGGGGTGAGGACCGGTGCATTGAACCTTGATGCGTCATCAATAGCAATGCGTGGACATGCCGTGTTCACAAATGCATCAACCTTGAACTGCAGCATTGCCTCGGGAGTGATAGTATCCAGCATGATTGTGACATGCTCCTTACCGTGCTTGCCGGCAAGTCCGGCCATCCTTCCTGCAAGTTCCATCCTGTACTGTCCCACCTTGGTAGATACCACAATACCAAACGTGCCGGCATCCAGGCATCTGGCAATAATCCCGCTCCTGATACGTAGAATCCTCTCAGGGTCCACCCATTCCACAGTGTTCATCAAGGGGTCAGCTACCAGTACCCTGCGCCTGAAAGCCACCGCCACACCCAGTGGATGGAACTTTCCGCTTCCGATATACAGATAATTGTCACACACCACATCACCTGCTGAAAAATTACAGCCAAGCACCTGCCCTGGATAACGTATCCGGGAATCTCCCTCACCTGTAATACAGGATATACCCCTTGATGCAAGGAAAGCCCTTACCTCATCCAGAGTATGGACATGCTGTACCGTGGTCAACAGTCCCACTGTGGTACCACTTCCCAGTTCATACGCTGCCGCTTCGAGCACGGGGACCACATCCACATTGGCCGGTGTCTCCATGAATATCACATTATCCATACCATCAAGCAGTTCAGAATGCCCGAAATGGAACAGGATATCCACCTTACCTGCCAACGCCATGTCAACATCACACGCCCCGAAACAGGGATTACCGGAAATGACCACTTTGGCCGGTGTACGTCTTTCCAGCTCACAGGCTATGGAAAATGCGCGGCGTTTGAACCCTTCTGGGAACTGGAGGCCAACAGATACGGCCCCAGTCTGTAAAATCAGGTCCACGATTCCCCCGGTGTTAAAATCAAACATTTCTGAATTTGGCAAAATATTTGATTTTGGTATCGTATTCATGGACTTCGTTTACTCAATAATCTTGACGCCATCAGCATCCACAACGATCTTCACCAGGGTCTTAACAGGGAGTCCTTCGACTTGAAGTAACTGTGCACCCTCCCCCCGTTCTATGACCACTACCGTATCCACAATGGCTGCACCCACACTCTTGACAGCTGTCCATACAGCCTTCAGTGTCCCACCAGTACTGATGACATCATCAATAATGACCAGTCTGTCTCCTTTGGATATCCCGTTGAGGAACAGTTCCCCCTTGGAATATCCCGTAGACTGGTCTACCTTTACTTCACCAGGAAGCTTGTATGCCCGTTTCCTGATAATGGACAGGGGCTTACCAGTCCGAAGAGCCAGCGCCGTACCAATATGGATACCCATAGCTTCTATGGTCAGAATTTTATCAAAATCCGGTTCCAATACTTCAATGATCCTATCTGTAACCTCATTCAGCAGTTCCGGTTCCAGGTACGGCACCCCGTCTGTGATAGGATGTATGAAATAATTATACTCCCCCCGTTTCACAATAGGGGCTGCCCTCAACGATTCTTCCAGTAGACCGTGCATGTTTTTGGCTATATGACCGACACCCTCTTGTACCTATCGCATTCTTTTGATGGCACGCAGAAAGAACCTATTTCTTCTTGATTACCTCTGCCAGATCCTTACCCAGTCGGTTACACTCCTTGATATCCTTTTCATCAGGTTTGTACTGCACCCTGAGCACAGGGTCAAGGACATTTATTCCACCTTTTCGCATTTTGTCGGCGATCAGGTGAGGTGCTTCACCACTCCAGCCATACGACCCAAATGCTGCGCCTACTTTACCTGTTACTCCAGCCTTCACCATATTATCTACGAATTTTTCAAGTGGAGGCAATATGGTATAATGAAACGTGGATGAACCTATTGCAATGGCATCGGCTGCTGCTGCATCTTCTGGTTTCCAGTCATAGAAACTCTTAATCTCCACATCCACATTCCTGGACCTTGCACCATCTGCTAGGGCATCAGCCATTATCTTGGTATTTCCCTGGGTACTTAGATAAACTACTGCAAGTTTTGGCATTTAATCACACAACCTTTCTTTTGTTCGAAGGGGACCGATATTACATTACCATCACACGATAACTTTGCACCGACAAGAAAATCCAATCTATCGGATTTACTTGAGCACTCAAAGGTTTAGTTTGTGTACTAATAAAAACCCCATTGATTACTCTCATTTCTCCTTAATATATTTGTCGTATCAATGTATCGGAAAACTATTTCAATACAGATGCATATACCGTTAGTAGTGGTTCATTTCAATTCAGGAGTGGAATAAGATGAAATATCTGGGCATAACAATAACAGCGGATTCAACAGGAAAAGATATCGTATCAATAGCAAAAGCCATTCATGAAATTGTAGGTCTACCCATAACAATGCGAACGCTGAACTCTCCCGGAGTAAGGATAGAAAAGGGAAAAGTACTGGATTATAACTATTCCGGTCCGGTACTTGAAAAAGCACTTAAGACAAATTCAACTATAAGAACCATTCCCAAGACTGGTGATTATTCCGGCATCCCGGTTGTCGTATCCACGATCAAGAACGAGGATGGATATGGGATAGCCGCCATCGGTATCGTGGACGTGGTAGGCACCATCGATTTAGGGGCAGCATTTGGAGACTATCCCCAGATCGTTAATCAGGTGAGCGAGATCCTGAGAAGCAGGGTTAGCACGCCGTAGCATCACGAACTCCTGTAATCAATTCCTTCAATTACAGTTCCCATCTTGAATCCACAGGGAACAGTTCATTTATCCACATAAGTATCCTGCCATCGTGGATTATGAAGTATTCTCTTGACAGTACCGGGATGTCCTTGAAAATTCCCTCTCCGCCTTTCAAATCTATAGTAAGGATATCCCTTCTGGTCTCAAGCTTGTACTTCCTCAAAATTCGCCCGATGGGAATGTCGGCACGCATCAGGTCATCCCTCATACCCTGCGGCATTGAATGTATGGGTGACAGGGACCGGGCCAGCACATAAGGTATGTCCCCGACCGAGAGCACAACTTCCCGATGGTTCACCGGCTCGCCAGGCTCTATCATAAGTAATTTTCCCTCAGCATCAGTGGCATTTATTTCTTCCTGGTAACGGGTTTGCACTTCAACCGTTCGCTTTGTCATCACCTCAAGCAGATATGTTACCGAACCGTCCGTACCGGCACATATCCTGAGGGTGGTGGGAATATCCAGATGTTTAAGCTTGTCAAATGACTCCTGCCCCATCTGGTCCACCTTATCTTAAATTATCCCTGCACTTCTTTCTTTGCCATCTTTGCACGATGTTTAGCATCATAACCCGTAGCATCATTCAGGAATTGCCTGAATACTTTATTTGATTTAAGTATCTCCTCATCAGAAGATTCGGGATTTGATACGGTTTCTACACAAAGCTTCTTATCTGCTATCCAGGCTTCCACTGATTTGAGGGCACCATAGCTGACAAATAGTTTTCCATCCTGTTCTGTAACATCGGCAGGAAAGCTATTAACCATTATCTCCTTTATTCGTTCCGTTTCGGGTTTGAATCCTCGTTTTAACTTATATTCAGTAATAAATATCACCTGCAGTACCTGTTCATTGGATGAGATAAAATACTTTGCCTTTAGAGTTTTTCCAACTCGAATTCCTTGTGAAGTACCCGTACTGCTTTTGCAGCCGTATCTTTCCTGACAACAAAGGAAATGTTGTGCTGGGACGAACCCTGGCTGATCATTATCACGTTAACACCATTATCACCCAGTGCGCCGAATACCCTGCCGGCGACGCCGGGTGTGCCTGCCATGCCCACGCCGACCACTGCAACTACAGAAATATTGACATCGGATTCGATCTCTCCCACAACACCATTCCTGAACTCCTGCTTCAATGCTTTAATCGCTTTTTTCGTGTGCGATTCATCGACCACGGTAGACATATTAGCTTCAGATGAGGCCTGGCTGATCATTTTGATGTTCACGCCTGCATTGGCAAGGGCACCGAATGCCCTGGCTGCCACTCCGATAGTGCCCACCATACCCGCACCACTGATGTTTATCAGGGCCACCTTATCCACAACAGTAACTGCCTTAACAATATTTTGCGAGGTTTCTTCATTCTTTACCACCAGCGTGCCAGGATAGTCCGGCTCAAAGGTGTTCTTGACCCGCACGGGAATGCCCTTGCGAATGGCGGGTTCGATAGCCTTGGGATGAAGCACTTTGGCACCGAAGAAAGACATCTCCATAGCCTCGATATACGAAATGACCGGCAAAGGTCTGGCCTCAGGTACGATTTTAGGGTCCGTGGTCATGATACCAGGTACTTCTTTCCAGAGCCAGATTTCATCGGCATTGACAGCCGCACCTACAATGGACGCGGTAAAATCAGACCCGCCCCGGCCTAGCGTGGTAATAATACCATGCTCGCTCTCTCCGATAAAACCCGTTATAACCGGTATAGTGTTTTCAAGTAATGGCGCAATGTGCTCCCCTACTGCTGCGTATGTGGGATCAAAAGGGTGGGCGGCCCCGTAATTATCATCGGTGATAATGCCAATTCCACCACCTGTGAATGATTGGGATTCCACGCCAAGGGTCCTGATGGATGCCGATAATATAGGTGCTGCCAGACGTTCACCGTATGAAGAAAGATAATCAATTGACCGTGGTGTGAGCTCACCAAGGTAGCAGATACCTGTCAGGGCTTTCTCGATCTCTTCAATCCTGGCATCCAGTTCTGCTATGACTTCTTCGGCAAGATCTTCGCTAACAGCATCATGAACCGCCCTGTGGTGTTTTTGAGTAATATCTGATATGAATTCCTTTACCTGGGATACTTTTCCCTCACGAACAGCGTTATTTGCAGCATCCAGAATAGTATCTGTGATCCCTCCCAGCGCTGATGTAACTACCGCGACCTGGTCACCCCGGTCCCGGTAACGTTTCACCAGCTCTGCTACATGCTTCATTTTATTGCCATCAGCCACTGATGTTCCGCCAAACTTCATTATCAACTTCAAAGGAAAACCACTACCTATTTATTCCAGGTACTTTACTGGTCAGATTGATAGATAAGATTTTTGTCTTGCATGCAATGTATGTAGTCCAAAAAGTATTTCGCCTATATTTTTACATGGAACTCAACCTAAAGTACCAATGGTAAAAATGACAAAACGAAAAATTCGTCCATCTATTAATTTGGTCCTGATAACTGGCGAATCTGCAGTTGATGTGTCCATAGATCAGAAAATACTATCAAAAAAAAAAGAAATAATTGAGAAAGCAGAATCGGTTTTCCAGAATTATCTTGAATCAAGTGGTATAAAGCTTATCCCATCATGAAGAAATTATCCTCAGACGAATGGGGAGATGGAACGAGTCATTCATATATATAATATGCTTAGAAACCAATTTAATTCAGCAAATGAATATAAAATGTAATACAATAACAGAATACATGGTGCATTGATACTTTAAATTGAAAAAAACATAAATTTATACATTTTTTATAAAATTATATCCATAATTATCGTTCAAAACGTTTTTTAACACGTTTGGAGGGTGATGAGAGAGATAGCACAAAGTAGATTTCGAACATTGGAACATGGACGATATTCTATTAGGATACTGGATATGAACAAACTAACCGTAAAGAATAAGGTATTTGTATAGTCATCATGTCCATCAGAAAATATTTCAATTTTCTTATCTGGAAAAGGCAATTGTATTCTATCAAAAACTTTCTCAAATAATTTTTCACATGTTTTTTTTGTTCGTTTCCCAATCTCATAAGCAACGATGAGATAAGACCCTCTCGTCATGAAAGTGAATATCCAGGCATCACCTTCGATATCTGAATTAGGGCTTCCTGGCTCAACGTTTTTTTGTTTTTTTTTACGAATGTCCACATTTCATCAACCTCAAATTGTCCAAGTTTTACATCATGAAGAAGAATAGAATTTACTAACTCAGCATGCAAGGCAAGATCTTCAATTAGATTTCCTATTGTATCCC
>JAHYIS010000020.1 GCA_019429385.1 ANME-2 cluster archaeon
TCAATTGACTTTGTCGCCATCTCTTTTTTATTTAGTGTACCCATGTACTGCCTCTATCAGGACGTTTTCGAAATCTGAACATATCTTTTGCCAGCTATAATTTTCGTTTACGAATTCCATCCCTTCATAACTCATTTTTTCCCTCATTTCTTTATTATTAAAGAGATGGATCACTGCCTGTTCTATCTCATCGCTGATTGCGGTATATATTACCTTATCCTCAGCTATTTCCCTGACACCTTTTAAATCTGTAGAAATTACAGGTTTCCTGCATGCCATATATTCAAGTAATTTTAACGGGAATGAATTTTGACTATCTCCAGTGGTTTTTCGTGAGACCATACACACATCCATGCAGGAGATATAATTAGGCAATTCACGGGTCAGGACACTTCCCACAAAAATAACATTTCCCGCAATCCCCAGTTGTTGTGCTGATTTTTTTAATTGGAATGACCTGTCGCCGTCTCCAATAATTACCATCTTAACATGGTAACCAGAACTGACCAATCGTTTTATTGCAGCAAAAGTCTGTTCAAGCTCAACCCACTCACTTAATACACCAACAAATCCCAGGATAAAATCGCGTTCTATTCCTAATTTTCTCTTCAGATTCCCGGAATCCCGGGGATAAAATAATTCAGTATCCACGCCGTTAGGTATTATTCTTGATGTATCAGGGGGAAAGCAGTAGGAATTTAATAGTGAATCTGTTACCAAAGTTATCTTATCAGATGTTTCCAGAGATTTATTAAACATATATTTCCCGGCAGAATGCCCGATATTCTTGAACACACGTGGGATTTGTGGGGATGTCTTAATCGCTTCAGGCAAGTCATCAGCCACATCAAATACCGTCGGAATATCATAAGACTTTACCTTTTTACCCACATAATAACCTGCGATGAGACTATTAAAATTGATATGAACATCATAGTCACTGAAATGCAGTTTTTCATCAAACAAGTCGAAATTTTTTATTAACAATAATTCCTGTAACACAGGATTTATGTGCCTCTCGGTGATATAATGTAACCTGGCATCTTTCAGACACTCTTCCAGATACTCATCATGCTTCTCCTCTAACCACCAGGCTTTAACACTCAAAATCGTGATCTCATGGTTCCGGGACAGGTGCTTGATAATATGATGCGGTCTCTGGGGATTGATGCGTTTTACGTCAGGCAGTGAAGTGATCAGAATTTTCATGTGAGTTCCCTGTTCTCTTTTCTCTCCCCCATTGTCGTGCTGACCAACACCTCTTCCATTTGTCCCACTATCTTTGACCAATCATAATTCTCTTCCACAAACCTCCTGCCTTGCGCACCCAACCTTTTTCTAAGCCCCTCATCTTCATACAGTGCCAGTATCTTTTGCTTCAGTTCATCCCTGCCAGATGCATAGAGTACTCGCTCTCCTGCAACCCCATGTATCCCCTGCAGCCTGGCTGAAAGTACCGGCTTCCCACATGCCATATACTCGAATAACTTCAAAGGAACCGCCATCTCAGAAATTGCCCCCTCCCTGAAAGGCATAATACAAACATCCATGGCTGAAATATACTTTGGCACTTCAGAATAGGGTACCATACCGGTAAATATCACCTTCTTCTCAACTCCATACCTTTTTGCCAGTTCCACGTTCTCCCCGAACCTGCCCTCTTTCCCAACCACAACCAGCTTGACCTCATCATTCAACTCCTTTAACACAGAAAAGATCGGCTCAAGGTCTATCCATTCCCTCATCACACCCACATAACCAATAATAAAACCATCAAGACCAAAATCGTACCTCGCACCCATACCATGATCCCTGAAAAGATCGGTATCCACTCCATTTGAGATTATGTCTGATTTACCTTCAGGGATATCATAAGCCGTTCTCAGTACCTCTGTGGTCAGGGTGATCCTCTCTGAGATACGAATGTTCTTTTTCAGCATCATATCTCCAAAAAAACCGCCAACCGGTCTTAATATTCCAGGGATTTGGGGTGAATGTCGTACCATTGCACCCAGGTCATCAGCAATATCATATACGGTTTTCAGTTTCCTGGCCGCAAAATAACCCGACACCAAGGTACTATAATTCAAATGAACGTCAAAGTCGTTTGTTTCCACAATTTCATTCACTTTGTTCCTTGACAATACTTCCTGAAGCACAGGACTCACTTTTCTATCAGTTAAATGGTAATAATCTATCCTGTCAAAAATATCATCGAAATCCCTTGAATACGATTCCAGGTCGCCCTGCCCACCTTTCCACCAGTCATTTATGCTGAGAACAGTTACGTCATGATCTTTCGAAAGATGCCTGACAAATTGATGGGGCCTGTTATGCTGGGATTTTTTCAAATCAACTATCGAAGTCACCAGGATGTTCATACATGACGCTCCAGTATCCCAATTATCTTTTCTCCTGCCCTGCCATCCCCAAACGGATTAGTCCAATTTTTGTTGGTTTTTACCATTTTCCTGACAGAATCCAGAATCTTTTCAGGAGATGTCCCTGCAATGATATTGGAACCTGCTTCAATGGTTTCTGGTCTTTCAGTATTATCCCTCAGAGTAACACACGGGACATTCAGGATACAGGTCTCCTCCTGCACACCGCCTGAATCCGTGAGTACCAATCGGGCATTACTTTCAAGTTGAAGGAAGCCTGGATAGTCCAGTGGATCAATGAATTCAATAGTATTTACCACGATGTCGAATTCTTCCATTCTTTTTTTTGCTCTCGGATGAATTGGGTATATTACCGGTAACCCAAACATTTCAGCAACAAGTTCCAGTGCCTTAATAATTCCCTCAAATATCTTTTTTTCATCCACATTTTCCTGTCTGTGTACTGTTGCAAGGAAATATTCTCCAGCTTTAAGATGAAGGTCATTGAGGATATCGACCCTATTATCTGCAATTTCCAGGTTTTGGAAGACTGCATCAACAATGGTATTGCCGGTTACAAAGATCATCTCAGCAGGGATCCCTTCTCCAATTAATGTCTCCCTTGACTTTTCAGTCGGGGAAAAAAGGTAATCTGAACAATGGTCAGTCAAAACACGGTTAATTTCCTCAGGCATTTTCCTGTCATAACTTCTAAGACCTGCTTCAACATGACCGACCCCTATGCCCAGCTTTGCAGCCACGATAGCACCGGCCAGTACAGTATTAGTATCCCCCTGCAACAACGCGATATCCGGGCTTTCTTTTATTAAGATCTCCTCAATACCCATCATCATCTTTCCCGTTTGTTCGCCGTGACTGGAAGACCCGATACAAAGGTTATACTTAGGTTCGGGTAGTTCAAGTTGCTCAAAAAAAATACGGTCCATATTACGTGAATAATGCTGGCCGGTATGAAGAATAAAATAATCTGTGCCTCTTTTTTCGCACTCCCTTATTAAAGGAGACAATTTGATAATTTCAGGCCTCGTTCCAAGAATAATTACAATTTTCATGAAGTCGACATTTCCTAACGCGTGTAAATATCTTTTTTATCTACCGTTTTATTTGTTTTTAGTCTCTCTTATCAACAATGACATAGTGTGTAGAATGATTCCGGTAAATGCTGAAAATGTTCCTATTAATGTTAACATTATCAAAAGCAAAGATGGTCCGAACGGCAACTGCCCTCCTGCTAAAAATAGTTTAATATAATGCAGCCCGATCCCAAATCCTGCCAGCATCAATGCTATTCCCGGCACCGTAAAATAAAATAGCGGCCGATTCAGCTCCATATCATGCAGCACCTTCACCAGCACCCTCAACCCATGCCTCACCGGATTCGCAGTGGAACAATCAA
Source organism: ANME-2 cluster archaeon (assembly GCA_019429385.1). NCBI lineage: Archaea > Methanobacteriati > Methanobacteriota > Methanomicrobia > Methanosarcinales > ANME-2 cluster archaeon. Next base: position 3,799 of record JAHYIS010000020.1, read on the forward strand.
CATCATACCGAACACTGATATCCACCTCTTTCACCCTCAGCTTTGCAAGAGCAGCATCCACCAGCATCTCGCTCTCTATCTCAAAACCGCTTTCCCTGAACCTGAAAGCTGGTATGGTATGTGCCGCAAAAGCACGAAAACCGCTCTGGCTATCGGTCACATCAAGCCCACTGCTAAAGTTCGTGGCCTTGTCCAGCACTTTCTGGCCCAGGCGGCGGTATCCAGGAGTATTCTTGCCGTGGCCGTTCATATAACGGCTGCCGTTCACAACATCTGCTTCCCCCTCCAGGATAGGAGCAATAAGTTTGGGTATTTCAGAAGGATGGTGCTGTCCGTCAGCATCCAATGTCACGATGATATCAGCCCCTTTGGCCGCTTTAAAACCACTCCTGAGCGCCGCACCCTTCCCTCTGTTTATGGGATGCCGTATCACTTCGGCCCCGGCCAGTTCGGCTACCTCTGCGGTCCGGTCCGTACTACCGTCGTCGATAACAAGCACCCGGTCGACATACTGACGTGTGCGAAGGATCACGGAACCTATGCTGACCTCCTCATTGTAGGCGGAGAGGACGGCGGTTATGGTGGGCAGGTGGGCACCTCCGGGAAATGGGTTGGGTGAATATGGGTGGAGTACCATGAGGGAAACATATGTAGAATGTCCTTCAATGTATCAAAATTCAGATCAAAGTTCACGTATAAAGCTCCGTTTTTTTTTTCCGTAAGAATTCATCAATCTAACGCTGCCTGCATATCTTTTTTATCAATCCTGTCTTTTTTAGAATAGGTTTTTCATGCTGGATTTCCGAGTTAATAATTACCCAATCTTCAAACATTATTTTCCTTCGGATATTTAATTGCACTCTATATACAAATTATCTCATTCCATTTATATAATTATGTATAACATATTGTACTTAAACAATTGCCAGCGTCGCCAATCTATTTCTTCCCGGAACCATTTTTTCCCCAGCATGTCCCCTCCTAAAGCTATCAACGCGCCAAGTCTAGTAAAGGATAATAGCTGCTTGTTCAATCCCATATCAAAGAGCACCTTCGCCATCACCCCGAATCCATATCATACCGGATTGGCAAGAAAACGATCAATATCATACCGAACGCAAATATCAACCATCTTCTCTTGACTTATTAAGACCTGCATCTACCAGTATCTCGCTCCATAACTCAAAACCACGTTTCCTGAATCTGAAAACTGGGTATTGAATATGCTGAAAAAAGCACACAAACCGTTCCTGGTTATCATAAAATCAAGCCTGAAGCTAGTATTTGTACCAACCAAAGTACATTCTTGCCCGGACATCGGTAGTTCCTGTAAAAAAAGGGAAAGACCTCAGGACTGAACTGGCTACCAGGGTGCAAATATTCCAATCATACAAAAAATCCCCGTCAAAGCGAACATTGCCCAGGCCCCGTGCTTTTCGTTAACTCTGAAATAATAGGGCAATACCCACTTAAGGGTCAATGGATTGGGCACTTCAAGGGTTCCATCTGCCCTTGGGCCACCGAACTTGGCCACGGGAAATTTCCTCACTCTCCAGTATACATACATCAGGAAATTGACCGTATGGGGGATCAGCATGATAAATCCGCTCACAATAAAACCCTGTATCACAATAATTGCCCCAATGGCCGAACCCACGGTCAGCGAACCGATATTGCCCCAGAATATCCTTGACGGATACCGTTCATAGAAATAAAAACCAAGAGTTGCACCGGTAATACTGACCACAGATAAAATATTATCCACATCTTCCATCACAATGCTCTTGATGATCAATGAGACCAGGACAATGATCGATAGACCTGAGGACATCCCATTATATCCGGAATGCATGTTGACCAGATTTGAAGCCACCAGGACATATGTGGGTACAATAAATTGAAGATAGAATATCCCCAGTTCCACGGACCCGATAGCCGGGAATACAATGGCCGTATGGGTTGCATATTGAATGAGGGGATATGAACAATAATACATCAAGAGGAGTTTTGACGTGCGGCCGATATCTATCATATCGTCCAGTACGCCAAATATACCGAACATTGCGATAACAATGAGCACCACATAATTCGTGGCCGAGAACTTGAAGAACAGCGAGTTCAGGGACAGGGCAAGCATGGCAATGAGGAGGATGGCTATCCCGCCACCGGTTGGCACCATCTTTTCACCGGATTTGTAATAGTCTTTGACCACCATGCCCTTTTTTGTGAGTTTCCTTATAAAGTAAGGCATTGAAATGGCAACGGCGATCAGTGGGAGCAGGAGTACGCATAGTATTTCTATGGTAATGAACTGCTGGTAGGTGAGGTGACTTATTATTTCGAAAAGCTGTATAATGCGGACGGTCTCCTGGTTTATTTAATGGACTATTTCTGTTGTTTATTCTTTTTTCAGAGGTTTAACTTTTGTGGTAAATTGTATTCAAAAGAATTAAAGTAACCTCAGTCGGATTTCCGAAGCGACCGAAAAAAAACAAACAAACATTGAGACTTCATTGCAAAAAATAGAAAAAATAGAAAAAGGAGGAGGATTGTTTCAATCCTCTTTTCCTTTCCTACTCTGCAATATGAACATTATTCCTACAATAGCTGCTATTGGCAGGGCAATAGTCGGGAATTCCGGGATCTCGTTATTAAAATCATGTGAGGGCGGGACAAAGACTATTGCTTTATTATCGTCATCTGCTCCAACTCCATCACCATGGAATTTTATGGAGCTATCACCACCGGAAGTAACTATCGGGATTTCAATAGATTCATCACTGCAAAGGTTTGTACCGAGATCGATTCTGGTAATACTATACCATGCCCCTGTTTGATAAATGCCATGCGTGGGGTATAAGAAATGATCATCAGTGGGAATCTCTGGTTTGGTACCATCTGCTGGTATCCAATTATTCACAGATATGCCATTTACGGTTAAACCTATTGAATTCATTGGATCATTTGGATCTGCATTTACCGCCATTAATAGATAAATAATGGATATACATTTATTCTGATTGTGATTCGTGATTGTAAGATTAAAAGAATCATCAGTAATAATCCATGACTCATCTCCCCAATCGTCAGTGTGATCAGGATTATATGTTGAACCAAATGGTTCAAGCCAAAGCTGTCCGGTGACTCCTCCCCCCCCTCCACTTAGAGACGTTGGAGTTACAATAATTACGCAAATTAGTGCAAGAAATAGAAATTTTCCCCTCGCTTTAAATCTTCTTATCATGTATCTAATCCCCCTGTAACAGATTGATCCCAAATTCATCTTTTTCACTTTCATCCATACAACCCAATGTACAGAACATCGGTTCGCTAACATACTCATCAAAAACGAGTATTTCCTTGTGGCAATGACCACAATTGATCTTCATTAAGTTCATTCCCAAAACCACCAACCCTTTATTTTCTTATAATATTTATTATCAATTCATAAGTATTTAATATTTTCCGGAAACTGTAAAAAACCCTGTGATAGTTGTACTCATCATAATGAGTTGCTCAACGTATTTACTATGATGCCAGACCAAAGAAATAAACGGCAACCCGTATTTATATAATAAATATTTTTTGAAATTATAATAAGATTTATTTAACTTCAGTGTTCATGAAATACACCATTTTGCATTCTCATTAGTCCTGCCCTTGGGAAGATATTCTTGTTATTTCCAAATCCCATAAAGAATAACACAATTTCAGAAACCCTTATCAGTGCATCTCATATAATATGACATTTAATTAGGTCATCAGCATAAACGCACATGGCAGGTAACACATGGACATCATCCAGGCAATAGTATTAGGCATCATCCAGGGCATCTTCGAATGGTTGCCTATCAGCAGTGAAGGCCAGTCCATGCTCATCCTGCTCAATGCCTTTCACATGAATGTGAATGAAGCGTTATCATTAGCAATTTTCATGCATCTTGGCACATCCTTTGCTGTGATGATAAAATTCAGGGAAGAGTTCAGAACAATAATAACAGGCAAAGACCGTGAACTTACCCGGATCATAGTGATCAGCACCGTATGCACCGGACTAACCGGTCTGCCGCTATATTTCCTCTTAAAAAGCACCTTTACTGGCGGTATTGCCGCTACACTCCTTATCGGAGTCCTGCTCATTCTAACCGGCGTAATTCTTGGCCTGAATAAAGGGAAAGGGCACAAATCAAGAGGTTCTATCACCCGTTCTGATATGATACTCCTGGGACTGGTACAGGGATTTGCCATTCTCCCGGGAATATCCCGCTCGGGTGTAACGCTGACAACCTTGCTTCTTCGAAATGTTGAACAAAAGACCGCCCTGGTGATTTCATTCCTCATCAGTGTTCCGGTTGTACTGGGTGCAGTTGCCCTGGACGCCGATATGGTCTTCACCCTTGACCCTGTACAGGGGCTTGCATTGTTCTTGTCATCACTTCTGGTGGGATATATAATGATGGATTTTCTCCTGCAATATGCCGACAGGGTGGATTTCTCCCTCTTTTGTATATCCCTGGGAGTGCTGACCATCATCCTCTCAGCCGGGCATTATGTGTTATAAACCCGGACATTCGAGACCAACAGAACATCTCCGGAAATTCGGAAAATGTTTAACCTACGAATGATGTATAATCGGCAATGGCAAGATATCTGCGGCCTGTAAATATTTTCACATTTTTCCTGATATCCAGCATAGTATATGCACTGTTCATATTCTATCTCTCTGCACAAAGTGATGTATCCTCACATCTGGGTTTTATCAAAAAGCAATACCTTCTGGACATTCTCTCCTTTTTAGAAGGGTCCGGATTGGGTATTAGCAAAGAGATCTCGTATTTTGCGTATAACAACCAGGATAAAGCCATGCATTTCATTCTTTACACAGGATTCGGTATCTTACTTTACCTGACTATGCACTTTTCAAGGAACGCTCAATTGCGAAGATATGCTGTATTGCTCGCTCTGGTAATAGGGGTATCATATGCAATAACTGACGAAATACACCAGTCCTTTGTTCCGGGCCGAACCTCATCTCAGGCCGATGTTATAGCAGACACAGCAGGTCTTGTTTTTTCCCTCATCATAACTCCGTGTTTTGTCGCTATGGTAAGATTGATAAACAAATGGTTTCGCAGAGGCCACGCGCAATAGCCATCAACATATCTCATATTTCCTGTAACTCATAGCATCCATCCGGTTCGTGTCCAGTACATCCACCAGCAGTTTCAGGTCACCATCGGATGGCTGGCACTGCCTGGCCGGTGGTATCACCTTCACCTCCCGCTTCGCGAACACAGCCCCGCCCCGCATATTGGCGCACAGGTACCCCCGGGACCTGCCCGTGATAATCAGGTTGCCCGCCCGCATATCTGCAGCCGCGAACTCACCTACATCTCCCCGTACCACCACAGTGCCCCCAGCCAGCAGCGTACCCGTGTTCATACCCGCATTTCCATCCACATAGATTGTGCCTTTTCTCATCAGGATGCCAGTGCTCAGACTAACGTCACCTTCCACCATCACCCTGGCATCCCGCTCACACCGGGCGCCCACCGTATCCCTGAGCACGCTATCTGCCAGCACCAGGCATGGTACGTCCCTATCCTGGAAAGAATTCCTGCCGTCAATGAACGTATCCACGCCCATCCCGTGGTGCAGGATATCTGTGATGGACCTGAAACAATGATAACCATCCCGGCCAGATACCACCTCGACCACATTCCCCAAGGGTTGCGCCACGCTGCCTGAAACATATATCCGGCCCGATACCATGCTGATACCCATGCGGGTGCCAACATCTCCATCCACGAATATGCTGCCTACATCCAGTGCATGCCCACTTCCACCGAAATATTTCAGGTCAACACCCAGGCTGGAAGCCAGTCTGCTGCCCGCATTGCCTATGATATGCACATCACCGCCCGACCGCAGGTGTTCCACCAGGTTACGGTGGGTATATTCACTACCTCGCTGGTTGTCAATAGGAGCATCAGGGTCGAGTTCAGTGCCTTCGTGCTGCCAGTAGAAATTGTATGTGAAGTCACACAGGCAGTTTGTTAGAGATTGTATATCTAATGTCAGTGTGTCATTCATTGCGACTTAATTATCTGGTATGTTTAATTATTTATCGGGATTTATTTGCTCTGAAGATTAACAGGTAGAGTGGGATGCATACATTTAAAGTGGCGACTTAAAACCATTGAACCAACAGATTATATATATTGAAATGTAATGTTAATTATTAACACAAAAGGAATTAAAGAGTATTATGACAAAGGCTATAGAAGTTGTTTATGAGGATAACGTTTTTAAGCCTATTGGCCCAGTTGAAGGTCTTAGGGAACATGAAAGGATGGTAGCGATTTTTTCTCGGCGTCCTTCCAAAAAAGGTTTGCGTGAAGTAGCTGGAACAATGACACATGACGAAGCTATGGCAATGCAGAAACTTATTGATGAGGAGTTCGAAAAAATTGAAGGCGAGTGGTAGGTTAGCTGTTGATACTAACGCTGTAATCGCCTACAGAGAAGGTATTTCTGAAGTATGTACATTGATTGATGATGCAGACGTAATTATTTTACCAGTTACTGTTCTGGGTGAACTACTTTATGGTGCTTTAAATAGTGCTAAAAAAGAACAGAATGAACATGTTATTCAACAATTTGCAGAGTATTCTCTTATCATGCAGGTTGATGAATCAGTTGCTAAACGTTACGCTGAAGTGCGTTTAAATCTTAAAAAAAACGGAACTCCAATTCCTGAAAATGACATATGGGTTGCTGCAGCATGTTTGGAGCTCGAAGTTCCACTTCTGACCCAGGATGGTCACTTTAAGTTTGTTGAAAGATTAGACATTTTTAACTGGTAAATTACTTTGTTTTTGTACATAAAGTATAACTTTTTGTATTCAAGTTAATCCGACCGTAGGGAGGATTTTCTTGTTCTTTTATTAGGGTGTTCAATTGAATAATTTCATTTTCATTTATCTAAACCCTTTTATCGTGCCAGGACATTGTAAATCCCATGAAACTATGGGCCATCAGGGTACCCAGAAAACTGGCAGAGGATACACGAAGGCTGTTGCTGCAGGCAGGCAACATCCACCCGGAAGCCCAGTTGCGCAGGGACAATGAATATATCCTTATTCCTGTGAACAGCAAACCTGACCCTGACGAACTGTTAGAACGAATCGGTTTAGAGACAGATGATAATCTCACCATCATAGAAGCCGAATTTGAAACAAAACCGAAAAAACCATCACTCGAAGACATACTGGGCTTCACACCCACCTTTGACGTGGTTGGAGATATCGCCATCATTGACGCCGATGACCCTGACGCTCCCCGTATCGCCAGTGCATTGATGGAGTTTCGTAAAAGTCTCAAGGTGGTACTGGGGGCGGTAAGCCATGTTGAAGGCGAGTTCAGGACCCGGCAGTTTGTGGTACTGGCAGGTGAGGACAGAACCCATACCGTGCATAAGGAATACGGGTGCCGGTATAAGGTGGACCTTGCCGGAGCCTATTTTTCAGGCCGCCTGGGGAGCGAGCGCCAACGGGTGGCCGAAACGGTGAAACCGGGGCAGTGTGTAGTGGACCTGTTCGCAGGTGTCGGCCCTTTTAGCATACTTATCGGCAGGACCGTGCCCGGCGCCAGCGTGGTGGCCATTGATAAGAATCCAGTCGCTGTAGAGTTATTGAGGGAGAACATCCTGTTGAATAAAGTGAATAATGTGCGTGCGAGGGAAGATGATGCCAGGGATGCGGCCGCAAAGTTGGAACACCGGGCAGACCATATAATCATGAACCTGCCCCAGTCTGCCAGGGAATTCCTGGACAGCGGAATACGTGTGGCCAGGGATGGGGGCATGGTGCATTTTTATGACATCACGCACGAGGATGATCTGTATCGAAGCTCCTGGGAATTGATACGGGGTGCTGCGGTGCGACAGGGGAGAGGGGTGGAGTGTGTTGAAAAGAGGATTGTGCGATCGTATGCACCGTATCAATATAATGTGTGCATTGAGTTTCGGGTTACTGAAAATGAACAAATGTGATCATGATATCTCATGACTGGTTTATAATTTACTTTACACCGCCATTGACATTATCAGTATATTGCATCTTTAATGGCTGACTGGAGGCTACAGGGTAAGAATGGATTTGAAGAACTGGAGGAATTACTCAGGCGAGAGTTGTATATGGGCTAAACAAATACCTTTTTTTTACCCATTTATAGTAATTATTGTGCTGCTTGAAGTGTTAAACCCGCCCCCCGTACGGACCATTGCAACAACCCTGTACGTCCCTTCCTTTTGTGGTCCCACATCCTCCAAACCAGTGTGGGTATATATTTTAGAGGGATCCCAGATTGTATGATGAGGTAGGCCAAAATACCCTTGCGGCCATATATATTCAGGACCTTTAATTTCATTCCAAAAAACTAATGTCTCATTGTGGTCGTTGATTTTATATATCTCCCATTTTGGAACCCCAGCCAGAAGCGTTATTCCGCTGTTTTTAATATTGATGGTTATTTTTTCACCGACCTCATATTCTTTTTTATCGGTATAAACGCTGAGAACTCCCATACTAAAGAATCCTAATACCGTTGCAATGATATATAAAATAACAATTGAAATGCTGATTGCAATAGCAATATTTTTTTTATTCATACTCACTCACCTCAAAAAATAAAAAATTGGAGGTTTTATTTGCACCTGTCCCCTCCAATTACTTCTCCTGTATGACCATCCATCCAAGCCTGCACTATGGCACCATCTCCCCTTGTTTCATCTTCAAATGTTATAATCCATGCTAAGGTATAGCTGCCGGTAGGATTTGTATTGCGCGTATTAGCCCAATCATTTGGTTTTCTGATTTCCAGAGATGAACTCATTAGTTTCGAATCATGTGGGAGTCCGTAGCTCTTATTCAGGAATTCATTTGCAGCCTTGATCGCATCTTCTCTGATAATTTCGGGGGTTGTATCGATGGCAGCCATGCTCGATTCATCGGCAATTTTCTCAACAAATGAGATTAATTCGCCGGTATTTGCATCGATTCTTACAGAAATAAAATTTCCGTATACCGGCACTCCATTCTTCTGCTGTGTCCATACAATGGCATACATTTTTTCATGTGGATATTCGATCAGCTCTACAGAAGCCTGGAGAACTTCCAACGAATCGATATCAATTGCATATTCTACCAGTTGAGTTTTTGCCATCATAAGTGCTTTATTCGATGTTATCGATGTTTTATTGCCAGCTCTAGAAGAGTTAAAATAACCTATCGTCTGCCCGGCATTTGCATCTATATCAATGATGGTCACATCTTTTCCATCAATATAGTCAAACTCCCAATATATATTCGTGTCATCGCTCCGTAAGTTTATCTGTGATTTGTCTACAGGAAGCGATTTTGCTGCAATATTACTTGCTTGTTCCTTAGTAATCGGGTTTTTCACATTGTTAAAATTGAGGCCATCCATACCAGAATTCTGACTTGCCATTGCAATCGCGATTAATCCGATAACAATTAAGCATATTGATACTATTACAAACTTATTTTTCATTTATCCCACCTCTTCTTAAATTGTTATGCTATCGTCACCATAAATGGTGTAATCGCTTCCAATAGTTGTTCGCTGACCTGCCCATAGAGCTGAATTGTGTACTGTATTTCCATGTATCAGTAAATATCCGAATTCATCTGTGAAATTTTCTGATTCACCGATATTTACAGTTCTGGTGAATCCTATGTAAGCCGTCGTTCCTTGATTTATGAAACCTTCGCTTACATCATACATTCCCCAATGCCGTACTGAGGATTTGCAGGCATCAGCATATGCCAGTTTTATTGTGCTTGATGGTACATCGCCACCCGCAATATATGATAAAGGATTGTAAGGCTCGTCAAAATACAATCGTGTTGCACCTACTCCACTTAAATCTCCGCCATGACCTGAAAACATCCATATGGTATCAGATGGTATTCTCCCAAGAACATTACTTTTACTATCTTGGTGATTATATACAGTCGCGTATCCTTTCTGACTCATATAATTGTTCCAGATATTGGCATCTGTTTCTTAATCCATTTGCTTATCTGAATCTGCGATTGCCGCAGCAGCAATACCTGTTGCCGAGAATGTAAGCATAACGATAAAGCAAATAGATGCTAACATTTTCAATTTATTTCGTTTCATTATATACCTCCATCTATATTTTTCCTCTATCGAAGGCGAAACCAGCAAGCTTTAAATAACTTCAAATCCCACCAATACTATGCCTTCGGGTATAGTGGGATTTCAGCCTATTTCTTAATCTCAACATGTCGAAACTCCCACATCTTATATTTATTGCACGAAATTATTTTATTTGTGCAATGATGAGAATAATACACAACTGTATATAAAACCATTGCAATTATCTTAATATTCGGTGGCAAGATATATATATATATATATATATAATTAGAAATGTTTTTAATAATTCACGGAAATTATTTTATCGTACCATACATCCAGTATCCATTCAACTATAGGAAATCAGAGTACACGATGCTGGATTATTCAGAACTGTGTGATATGATTCCGCAGCTATAGTGTTACTATAGAGAACATCCGGCTGAATCAGGCATATCATGTCACTATAAACATGCCTCATTTAGCAATGAATGGGTGGTGGGTGGAAAAAGGATTGTGCGATCGTATGAACATACCAATATAACATGTGCATTGAATTTCGGGTTACTGAAAATGAACAAATGTGATCATGATATCTCATGACTGGTAATTATTTTACTTTACACTCCTCATCCCTTCCTGGAATCGCTTTATTGATGCGTAAATGATGGTGATGAATCCCGCCTGGAACATTAAGAATGCACCAGAATAATCTATTTTTGGACTCGAACCAGCTAAAAAAATACTTATCCAGGAGACGAGGGCAACAATCAATGGAGTAAATATGAGAATTTTACCCATAGCTTCCACAGCGCGTAACCAATCATTGTGTGTATTCATTTTATTGAACCTCATGTTAAATAATGTGACCATTTACCTTACCTTAATAGCATGCATCTTCAATGTTTTTATCTGATCAAAGCAATCCTGACAATTTTCCCAGATCCACCTGGCTGGTCATGAACCACACCCCAAATATCATCAGGAACACACCGCATCCCATCAATACCCGCCGGTACAGCACCTCGGACATCAGCGATCTCCCACGGCTCATTGCAGTAGACACCAGCGTGTACCAGCCCAGGTCCGCCATCAGGTGACCTACCAGGAATATTGAAGCCGCAAACAGGCTAGCCTCAAGCCCCATCAGTATCAGTCCTGCCCCCGCAGTCAGCCACCACAGCCAGAAATACGGGTGGGATACGGATGTGATTATACCTGCCAAAAACGGACTTTTGAAAACGGTGCTACCACCCGAGAGTGTGGCAGTCTTGCCTTCCTTAAAGGTCATGACCCCGAATATCACCAGTACGGCACCCCCGATAATCGAAATCCACAGGATGACACCATGACTGGCCAGCGCAGAAAAACCTGTAACTATAAAAACAAACACCAGCAACTCTACCAATGCATGTCCCGATACCACCCTGGGTCCGCTGGTCCAGCCCCTGGTCAGTGACGTTTCAATGGTAGCAAACAGCATAGGTCCGGGCACAAGAGCACCAGTAAGACCAACACTGAATCCTATGAACAGCATTGTTGAGATATCTATCATTATCCAGGAACCCTGAATGAAAAAAGCCTATTCTTCTGATTTGAACATCAATATCTCATCGTCTAGATATTCAAGGATTTTCATAAGTTTTTCATGAAGCAAAGTGTCATCTTCACACAACGAGAGGTGGGTCTCTATGGCTTCTTTATTGCCATAGAGGCGCTGGAGTATCATCTCCTTGCGTATCTGTGCCTCTATGATTGAATCCTTAACATATATTTGACTCAATATATCAACATCCATTTTTTGAGGGGCATAAAAATATGCCCCTTTTTATAGAATAATTTCTATATCCAACTGTTCAGCCAATTCCTTATATCTGTTTCGTATGGTAACCTCAGTGACACCTGCCACTTCAGCCACCTCACGCTGGGTCCTGCGGTCTCCACACAGGATACTCGATATATAGATAGCCGCTGCCGCAACACCGGTAGGGCCCCTGCCAGACGTAAGTTCCTTCTCTGCGGCCTGTCTCAGGATTTCCACACCCTTGGACTGCACTTCACCCTTCAGGTTCAGGCCCGAGCAGAACCGTGGGATATAGTCAATGGGTGATGTGGGCATGAGTTTCAGGCCCAGTTCCCTGGAAATGAACCGGTATGTCCTGCCAATCTCCTTGCGGCTGACCCTGGATACTTCGGCAATCTCGTCCAGCGTCCGTGGCACGCTGCACTGGCGGCAAGCTGCATACAACGCCGAGGCAGCCACACCTTCAATACTGCGACCCCGTATCAGGTTCATATCCACAGCTTTACGGTACACCACAGCTGCGGTTTCCCTCACATTCCTGGAAAGACCCAGTGCACTGGCCATCCTGTCCAGTTCTGACAGAGCAAAAGCCAGGTTTCGTTCAGTAGCATTACTGACCCTTATCCGGCGCTGCCATTTACGCAGCCGGTACAACTGGGCCCTGCTCTTGGATGAAATGGATTTGCCATAGGAATCACGGTTACGCCAGTCAATCATTGTGGACAGGCCCTTATCGTGAATGGTGTAGGTCATGGGCGCCCCTACCCTGCTCCTCTTCATGCGCTGGTCATGGTCAAATGCCCTCCATTCCGGTCCCTGGTCGATGAACTCGGAATCCACTACCAGGCCACATTCGTTGCACACCAGTTCTGCCCGTTCATAGTCCTGTACAAGGCTGCGGCTGCCGCACTCAGGGCATTCAACCTTAGGCTTTTCAAACGAACCGACTTTCTCTTTATCCTGCCGTATCTTCTCGCGGAGCTTACTTCTCTGGGGTCTTTCGACCTCCCTCTCTTTTTCTAGTTCAGGCATTTTATCTCATTTCCTCAATAAAAATCATCGTTCTGTTCATAATCATAGATATATATCAAATGTATCGCTATCAACCCGGTTGTATTTTCACCAGCTATCTCACATAAACGTGCTTGTGCTTGAGCTTGAGAAGTTCCTCGTTAGCCACATTACTGAAAAGTCTAACTGAAAAATAAGGATGGTCGACCGGACCGAACACATCATTTACCTTGCCGAGCTTTTTCATTTTACGGTTCATGACCACATTGTTCATCCTGGGCAATAATGTATTCTTGTTATTGTTTTCATCCCCTCTGACAATCAGGTTTTTATGGCTGGAAGTGTGTAGTACAGTTCCCAATGTTTTCAAATATGCACCTCTATGAAAGTATTATATATACTAAAACGATTGTATATAAGCTTATCGTAAAAGGTTTATTTATGTGCATTAATCAGATTTAAAGGTTGTGAAATAAGGGCATCATTAGCACGTTTTTCACTTAACCCTGCACCAAGTGCGACCTTACGTGCCTGTTCATCAGTAAGCAGGTCGCCAGGTGAATGGGAATCGGTACCCACCACCAGTGCTGCACCAACCTCTTCTGCCACTCTGGCCACATGACCGTTGGCCCGGTTATGCCCGCAACGAGACGTAATTTCCAGACAGACACCCTGTTCTGCAGCAAGGACGGCATCGTCTCTTGATATGAGTCCCGGATGTGCCAGAATATCAGCACCTGCTTCGATAGCTGCACGGTTGGTCCCCGGAATCACAGGCTCGGCCAGGGTCTCCCCGTGCACAACCACTATCCTGGCGCCCAGTTTCCTTGCCAGGGATACCATTTCAGCTATCTTTTGTGGTGGAACGTGGGTAATCTCCACACCTGGCAGTACCTGTATATCCCAGACCTCTTCAAGGTACGCAGCTTTCTTAATACCGTCCAGCACATGCCCGATATTGGTAAAATCAACGTGGTCGGTAATAGCTATTGCCGTGTATCCGTGAACCACTGCTCTTCGTACAAGTTCACTGGGAAGCAGTTCTCCGTCACTGAATATTGAATGGGTATGAAGGTCGATCATGGTTCAGGTTCATTATCACGGTAATAGATATTATAATTAACGTACCATAAAAAAAATAGTAGAAACACTTTTGAATGGATAAAATAATTTTGATGGTATGACCGGACCCCTTGAACGTAAACATTTCACGATCATTGCAGGTATAATTGTCGTGTCAGCAGCCCTGTTAGTAACATACCTGTCATGGGTCTTTGTGAATGTCATAATTTTGAGCATGCTTGGTGCATATGTATTGCATCCCCTGGACGTGAAGCTGGGGCAGGTCACAAAGATAAAGAACCGGCGTATCACTGCTATTTTAACCATAGTTTTAGTTGTACTAATTTTTTCTGCTTTGTTTGTAAATATCATCTTCATCCTGGGCTCGGAACTGGCAAAACTCCAGCCGGCTGTGCTGGAAACGGATGTGAACTCTTTGATAGATTACGGCATAGGACTGATGGGGGATTACATCCCTGATACCGTGCAGCAGAATATGAAAGAGAACTTTGCAGGTTCTGCATCTTCAGCCATATTGTCAGCCATCAGCCTGCTCCAGCGTGTGGTACTTGGCTTCATATCAAATATTGCACTCTTTGCCATGGAACTGGCAGTCGTCATCTTCATGGTATATTACCTGCTCATTGACAGGGATAACATCGTACAGACCCTCATCGATGTCCTGCCGTCCAACCGTGTGGAGATCGTCAGGGAATTCCTGTATCACCTGGACAGCATTTACAACAGCCTGTTCAATGTCTATTTGTTAGTATGCGTGCTCACAGGTATTATCGGCGGTATCGGACTGATGCTTATCGGTGTTCCTTATCCGGTGATGTGGGGTGCCATCATTGCAATCCTGGCACTGCTGCCAATCGTGGGACCGGGTGCCTTCTATGTACCAGCCTCCATTTACTATGTTATAGTGGATGAACCGGTCCGGGCAGTAATTCTGTTACTATTCGGCTGGCTGTTCCTTGAGACCATTCCCGGTAATGTTATCAGACCCAGACTGATGATGAAAAAGGGGCAGATACATCCCGTCATCACTTTGCTTTCATTCACAGCTCCATTGTTCGTGGTTGGCGCAATGGGAATTATTGTAGGTCCTGCAGCATTCGGTTTCATGCTGGCGCTCTACAGGACATACATTGGAACTCAACCCGGAAAACCATCAGATATCGGAAATCATGACAGAGAGGTTTCATTGGTTGAGCAAAAAGAACTGGCAGATGTTATTGGGAAAGAACCTGTAGAAGAACCCATTGATTAGTCGTATCGACGAATCCGTAAGAAATATTCAAGAGTTTGCTTTTGCCACCTGGTTCTTCAGGATGCCGATACCTTCTATTTCTACTTCAATAGTATCCCCGGGCCGCAGTTCTCCAACACCTGCCGGAGTACCGGTGGCGATCACATCACCTTTATTCAGGGTCATGATATGGGATATGAACTCAACAAGGGCTGCTGGATCAAATATCATATTACTGACATTGGAGTCCTGTGTTACCTCTCCGTTAACGCGTGAACGGATGAACGCATCTGACAGGTCGATCTCCCCCGGTTCGAGAATATAGGGGCCAAGGGGTGCAAAAGTGTCAAAACTCTTGGCCCGGGTCCACTGGTTATCTATCTTCTGGATATCACGGGCAGTAACGTCATTAAAGCAGGTATATCCCATTATCACATCATCGACACGACGTGCCGCAATGTTCCTGCAACGTTTGCCAATTATAACCGCCAGCTCGGCCTCGTAATCAACCTGGTTGCTCTCAGGTGGATACAGGATCTTGTCTCCATTACCGATTACGGCCGAGGGGGGTTTCAGGAATATTATGGGGTGGTCCGGCAGTTCCATATCCAGTTCCAGAGCATGGTCTACATAGTTCAATCCCACACAAATTATCTTGCCAGGTGCAACAGGCGGGAGTGATACAAGTTCTCCAATTTCGTACGAGTCATTATACAGGTCCTTTTCCACTATTACCCTGGTACCCTGTATGGTTCCGGTAAAAGCTTCATCATCAAGTTTGAATCTACCTATCATCTATAAACTATCCTCAAATCTTTCCTGAACAATTTTTTTCCCGGTCGCATCCCTATGATATTTCCCCAGTTCACTATATATAAGCATGTCGCCTTTGAACACAGGTCCATCCTTGCAGACCCTCTGGCCGGATGGGTCAATTGTGCACGCACCACATACCCCTATTCCGCATTTGAAATACCTGTGAAGACTGAACTGTGAGCGGGCTTCAATCGCCTGTGCCTGAAGAATATCAAGCACACCTTTCATCATCAGTTCGGGGCCGCAGACATAGAGCTGGTCAAAGCTTTCCAGGTCAAACTGGTTAACGAGTTCGGTAACAAACCCATGATATCCCTTGCTCCCGTCATCGGTGGCAACACTGACACGACCGCACTGTGAGAACTGTTGTTCGAACAGCAGTTCATCCCCTGTCCTTGCACCAACTATCGTTGTCATGTCCAGCCCCTTTGCATATGCCAGCCGTGCCAGCGGCAGCAAGGGTGCACCACCTACACCACCTGCAATGAGCATTATCCTGGTGCCTTCCAGTTCAAACCCGTTCCCGAAAGGACCCCTGATGCCGATACTGTCGCCCACCTGCATACCTGACAGCACATTTGTGGCTTCGCCCACCCTCTGCACCGTGATAGCGTCCGGATGCGACAATGCCATGGGCACCTCATCCAGTCCCCTGACCCAGACCATAACGAACTGGCCAGGCAATGCTTCCAGCTTGAGATCCATTTTCAGTGTGGTAATGGTAGGCGTTTCGTGGATAACTTCGGTAATAATGGCATTTCGTGGTTTCACCTTCCCACCTTCCTGTGAGCCATTCCAATAATGTCATCAAGCTCCATACTGTTGTCTGCCAGGTATCGGGCCAACCCGGCGGTTACCTCGTTGAATATATTAATACTGTCATAGACCGCAGACCCTATCTGTACCGCACATGCCCCTGCCATCATCATCTCCACAACGTCCTGGTAATTCGCAATACCACCCACGCCTATCACCGGTATATCCAGTGCCTGGTACAGGTCATAGACACACTTTACAGCCACCGGGTGTATGGCAGCCCCTGACAGCCCGCCAAAACGGTTGCCCAGAATAGGATAGCCGCTGTGGATATCTATGGCCATTCCCCGTACAGTATTGATGGCCACCACTGCATCAGCACCACCTTTTTGGGCAGCCTCACCAATCTCAACGATATCTGTCACATTGGGAGTGAGTTTTACCCATACGGGCGCATTTGCGGCCTGTTTAGCTGCCTTCGTGATTTCTGTTACCAGTACCGGGTCCGTACCGAC
Source organism: ANME-2 cluster archaeon (assembly GCA_019429385.1). NCBI lineage: Archaea > Methanobacteriati > Methanobacteriota > Methanomicrobia > Methanosarcinales > ANME-2 cluster archaeon. The sequence continues at coordinate 21,200 of JAHYIS010000020.1, forward strand.
CGCTGCACCATATCCACTTGCATGGGGGCAGCTTACATTCAATTCATAAGCATCAGCACCGTCCAGTCCTGTGATAATTTGAGAGAATTCGTCAGGGTGAGCACCGAACACACTGGCAATCACAGGAACGCCACCTTCCCTGGCAGTAATCAGTTCACCTCTGAACTCCTTATAAGAAGGGTTTGGCAGACCCATGGCATTCAAAAATCCACATCCCAGTTTGAACATGGTGGGATTAGGATGGCCCGGTTTTGGTTCAATACCGATCGACTTGGTCACAACAGCACCGGCACCAGAATCTGCAATCCGTTTAAGGGATGAACCCGTGGTACCCAGTACGCCCGCCGCCAGTATGGCCGGGTTTTCCAGGGCAAGGCCGGTAAGTTCTATGGAAAGGTCTGTTCTGGCCATATTATCCATAGACCTCATCCACTGAAAAATCCTCATGCACTATCTTTGCGATTTTTGAAACGATAGCAACGGGGTCCTCGGCCTGGAACACGTTTCGTCCTATTGCCACACCCTTTCCTCCGGCATGGACCGAATCATATACCACCTGCATCAGGTCCATTTCGGTTTCCATTCTCGGTCCTCCGGCTACAACAACAGGGACAGGACATCCTTTCACCACTTCACGAAACGAGTCCGGATCACCGGTATAATTGGTTTTGATTATGTCTGCACCCAGTTCAGCTCCTACACGGGCAGCATGTTTCACATATTCTACATCATGTTCAGAATCAACTTTTGGTCCCCTGGGATACATCATTGCCAGCAGGGGGATACCCCACTCATCACATTTACTTGCAACCATACCAAGGTCCTCAAGCATCTTTGCCTCGTCGTGGGCACCTACATTTACGTGGACTGACACGCAGTCAGCTCCCACCTTGATGGCATCTTCTACAGAAGTGACCAGTACTTTATGATTGGGGTCTGGACCCAGGGACGTTGATGCCGATAAATGGATGATCAACCCCACATCCTTACCATAACCCCGGTGACCGTATTTTGGAAGACCCATGTGTCCCAGCACAGCATTGGCACCACCTTCTGCAACTTTGTTCACCATAGACGACAGGTCAACCAATCCCTGAATGGGGCCGGCCCCTACACCGTGGTCCATGGGTATAATAATCGTTCTGCCAGTTTTCCGGTTAATAATACGCTCTATTCTGACAGATTTGCCTATATTCCCTGACTGCAGGATATTGTTGTGCATAACTTTCCACCTGAATCCATTGAAGGGTTATAATGGTACTTATTTATTTAGCCATGGATAATTTCACCTTAATTATTTACATAATATATATTTATATATTGCAAAAAGGTTCATATCCATTGAGTGCTTAAATTAGTATGGGGTAATAATATTTGACAAATGGATGTGGATCAAAAATGAATTTAGAAAATATATTACTGAAAGATGTTATGACCAGAGGCGTTATGACCGTTTCTATGGATATTCCTGTAAAAGAAGTGGCATACCTTATGTCAAATCAGCACGTGTCCGGTATAGCCGTCGTAGACCATACCGGTGAGATTATGGGGGTAATCTCAGAAATGGATATTCTAAAAACGGTAAATAACGAATCTTTGCTGGATGAACCAGCCGAGTCGATCATGAATTACTATGTCCAGTCTGTTAAACCCACGACGTCATTAAAAGTAGCGGCTGAGATGATGATGAAACATGGTTATCACAGGTTGATCGTCCTTTCGGAATCAGGGGTTGGCGCATCAAATCGCCCTATTGGGATATTAAGTGCCAGTGATATTGTCAGAACAATATCACACGCCAGGTAACAAATATATCATAACGTCACTACCTTCTGCCAGCAGGTGGGACCCGGCAGAACTTTGAGCTTAGCTGGGCGTGTTCCCTGATAATATCTGACTTGGTCAACAGGCCAAGCATCCTGGTGTGGTCGTCCCGTTCCACAACAGGTAACCGACCGATATTATTCTCAAGCAGTTTGCGGAGTGCGTATTCAAGGTTCTCATCTTCATATGTTACCACCAGTGAACGGGTCATAATATCTCCCACCAGTACAACATCCCGTTCATCAAGAGGTACTTTTTCCGCATCCTCGAAGGTGACTATGCCTACCAGTTTCAGGTTGTCAAGTACGGGATAACCTATATGGCGGTATTTGTGTATGAGGTTCAATACGGTCTGTACCTTCGTAGCCGGGCTAACGGTAATAATGTCGGTGCTCATTACATCTTTCACCGTGACCAGTTCCAGTACATCTATGGTCATCTCGCGACGGTGGGCCGGAGAGTCCATCCGGGTAGGGACCTGCTTTTCATAAATGGACCATTTACCTGACATAACGTATGAAAGTGTTGAAGCCAGCATCAGAGGCGGCAGCAGGTTATAATTCCCGGTCAGTTCTGACACCATGATTATTGCAGCAATGGGTGTTTTTGCAACACCGGCCAGCAGTGCCGCCATCCCCACAAGTACGAAGGTAGAATATTCGACCACTATGGAAGGGAACAGAGTATGGAAGGTAACCCCTAAAACACCGCCCAGCATTGCACCAACTACCAGGGTGGGGCCGAACACACCACCACTGCCACCACTACTGATACTGAATGACGTGGCAATGATCTTTGCGAGCAGGAGCAACAACAACAGTCCCAGGGCAAGTTTCTGGTCAATAGCCATCTGGATAAGCCCGTATCCTACTCCCAGGCTCTGGGGTATGAAATACGCCATCATACCAAGCATGAAACCGCCGACTGCTGGCTTGACATGTTTGGGTATGGCAAGTCTTTTGAAGAAATCCCTCATTCCGTAGAATATATGAATATAAAATATACCTACGGCTGCGGCTGCAATACCCAGCAGGGCATAGAATATGAGTTCGTTAGGATGGGTAAAATGGTAATTCGGCATTGAGAACAGGGAACCCCAGCCAAAGAAGGAACAGTATATCGAGTATGCAACGGTTGACGAAATAAAGGCAGGCACAATACCCTCTGATTCCGAACCCTGCCGGTAAAATACTTCGATCGCAAAGATCGCACCGCCCAGGGGTGCCTTGAATATACTACCGATACCCGCAGCCATTCCACAGATTATCATTATACGCCGGTCCCTGTCAGTCAGTTTTAGCTTGGTGGCAAGTACTGAGCCGAAGCCTGCGCTGATCTGGGCTATGGGTCCTTCCCTGCCTGCACTCCCTCCTGAACCTATGGTTATCATGGATGCAACAGCTTTGACGAATGGTACGCGTGCGCGTATTATGCCACGCTTCTGGTGGTATGCTTCTATCACCGAGTCGGTACCGTGACCTTCTGTTTCAGGGGCGAAGCGATAGACCAGGTAACCTGCAATAAGGCCGCCAACCATTGGCAGGAGTATGAGTAGCAAGCGGTGAGGGTCCGAAGGAGGAACGTTCAACAGGTCTACATCGCCGCCGGGTGAGGCTGGGTAGTATCCGCCAATACCTCCCAGCAGGTAATATGTGGAATAGTAAAGGCCTGAATAAAATAGCACGGCAACCAGCCCGCCAACCACACCGACCAGTGTGCTGAGCAATGTCCATCTCTGGACTTCTTTCAGATCGAGTTCAATGATGATTTTTTTTATTTTGTCAGCAAAATCCATCCTCAACACCTGCTAACTGAGAAGAATGGTCTAACCAGTAATCGAAAAATAGTGAAATGGGAATTATCTGATACTGATAATTGTTTTTGAGGTGAATGATGAAAAATCCATGATGCAAGTATAGTATCAGTACCCGTGTCTTTGACCCTCTTTAAATTTTGGGTCTATTTCGTGCTCCATGATAAATAAGGTTAATGTTAGTTCAAATGGAAGATATCCAGGATTTCTTTATTGAAGAGAACCACAAAAATTAATCTATGATTGAATGTTACTTAACTTAAAATGATTTCTGGAGAAATAATGGAGGATAAGGAACTTATCAAGGAACATGTCACGAATATTATAACTATCGCAAAAGAGATATCCAGGGATATCACCATTATGGAAATATGCGGCGGGCATACCAACGTGATCATGAAGTATGGTATAAGGGAAATACTGCCTGGAAATGTCAAACTGATCTCAGGACCTGGTTGTCCGGTATGTGTAAGTTCCCAACATGACATTGATTGTGTCGTTGAACTGGCACTCAACGGAATCCCCATTGCGACGTACGGAGATATGCTTAAGGTCCCGGGAAGTACCAGCAGTCTTGATGATATAAGGGCTAAGGGCGGGAAGATATTTGAGATATATTCCACGTCTGAAGTAATTAAATTACAGGAAAAATATCCTGATATTGTTTTTTTTGGAATCGGATTTGAGACCACGGCTCCTATGACCACATATCTACTCGAGAGAGGAGTATGTTGTTATTCTGTCCACAAATTGGTACCTCCGGCACTGCAAATTCTTGCTTCAGGGGATGTACATATAGATGGATTCTTAGACCCGGGTCATGTTTCAACAATGACCAGGATGACTCCACATAGACCAATCCCCATCAAATTACAATGGTAATTATTTATTTTATATATGTTTTTTGGTTCTCTTTGAAATGTGGGACATATCTTAACCAGGCGATTGGATTCGTCGTGATTTTGCAGAATTAAGGAGAACGATTACTTCGCCTCCATTTTTTAGCGAGGATAAGCATTGATGCTATTCTCTGTGCCTGCCCCCATCTTACCACCCACCCTCGTGGTGAGGATACGGTCACGGGCTTTTCTGTTGTTCTGGCAAACCAGGGGGTACAGCCATGAATAGATTTATCTCCCATCAACCACCAGCACCCAGCCCCCATATTATGGCAGAATATCCTGCGGTCAAAAAGAAATGGTAAAGCGTACCGTATGAATGTCCAGGAATTCCCTGAATACTTTCACCCCGCTCTATGCTCGGCTTATTACCCCAATATCCCCTCCCTGTCATTATCCAATATTCGAGCGTGCCATAGAGATGAACGAACCATCCCCTCTCGCCTGTGGCCTTGACCCCGGAAGCTTCAAACCCTCCACCATAATTCTGGTGGAAGGGGCCTCGCGCTTCGTGCCCGACCTGCTGCTCTCCCTGTGTGCCCATACCACCGGGCTGCAGCAGCAGGACGTGGTCTTCGTGGACGGGGGCAACAGCTTCAACCCGTACACGTTACGAAGCATTGCAAAAGTGCTGCAGGCAGACACCAAGACCGTTATGACAAAGACCCATGTAGCCCGTGCTTTCACTGAATACCAGATGAACGACCTGCTCACCCAGCAGCTGCCGCACGCACTCGTAAAATGGCAGCCGGGCATGCTGGCAGTAGCATACCTGCCCTACCTCTTCGGCAGCGTCCACACCCGAAAACTGCTGGAACAGGCACTTGAGCACCTGGAGGAATACACCCGCACCCACGGCCTGACCACCATCATTACCAGCTATGGTGGGACCTGGTGGGGCTCCAGGCTGGTGGAGGAGCGTGCCGGCAGGGTCATCAGGGTGGTACAGCACCATAAACTGCTCAGGATACTGGACGAGAACGACGTGCTGGAATTCATGCCCGTCCCGCCCGGCCAGATGCAACTGGGCGCCTATACGGCGGTGGTGTGAATGGGCAGGACCGTGCCCAGTTTCAGGATGCTGCTCGACAGTATCATCATGGAGCTCGGGAATTTCAGGAGGGCGCTGCGCCGGACCGACCAGGAGGTCTTTGACCGTGTCATGGACATGGCGCGTGAACACGCCTCCGCATCCGCAGTGGCGGCAGCCCTGGACCCCATGGACACCATTGTGCTGTCCATCCTTATCGAGCAGCAAAAACAGATAGACCGCCTGAAGGAGGACAGCCATGCCCCATCTCCTTGATATCGATTACCGGGACGGATGTATCATCCTCTGGATCATGCACGCCGGCAGGTGCACACCCCACTACCAGCGGTATTATCCCCGCATATACCTGGAATGTCCTGTCCGCAACAGGCATCTTATCTCCACCCTGCCCCAGGTTCGGCAGGTCAGGGTCGAACAGAAGATAACCTCCCTGGGTCAGGAGCCGCAGGACGTGCTGTCCCTGTCCCTGGATAACTGGAGCGACGTATTTGGCCTGGCCGACATGCTGGAGCAGCGTGGCTGGAAAGCATACAACGTGGACCTGCCTCCCCCACGGCAGTTCCTGCTCGAGCGGGGCCTGTTCCCGATGGCACGGCTGGACCGGCACCTGCACCTTGATGACGACCAGCAGACCACCAGCTACACGAACCCTGAATTGCGCACCATGCACCTGAACGTTACCCCGCGGTCCGTGAAGAACCCCTGCTTCAGTGACCCGGTAAAGGAGATACAGCTTGGAGAGCACACCCTCGAAGGCATGCCTGAAGCCGATATCATAGAGGGCCTGTCCTCCCTGGTCGCAAAAACAGACCCGGACGTGATACTGACACGCGGCGGTGACAGTTTCCAGCTTCCTTACCTGTACCACAGGGCACAGGAAGCGGGAGCCTCCCTCCGGCTGGGCCGTGAAAAGGACGACCCGCCCCGGCAGAATAAAGGCAGGTCTTATTTCAGCTATGGCCGCATCATCTACAAACCAGGCGGCTTCCCGCTCAGGGGCAGGCTGCACATCGACGAGCAGACGTTCATCGTCCGTGAAGGCGGGATGCGCGGCCTCATCGACCTGGGCAGGATAACGGGTATCCCCCTCCAGCAATTATCCAGGCTCAGCCCCGGCAGCGCGGTCACAGCCCTGCAGGTTGACCGTGCGCTCAAGGACAGCGTACTGGTTCCCTGGCGGCGCAACCTGTCAGAGAACTTCAAGACCGCAGAAGAACTGCTGCGAGCGGACAGGGGAGCGCTGATACTGGAACCCAGGGTGGGCATCTACGGAAATACGGCTGAGATGGACTTTACCAGCCTGTTCCCCCACATCATGGTCACAAAGAACATCTCTCCCGAGACCGTGCTGTGCGACTGCTGCCCTGACTCGCCTGCAAAGGTGCCCTTTACCGGATACAATATCTGCCAGCAGCGTCTGGGGTTGATACCCAGGGTCATCGGCCCCCTTATCGAGCGGCGCATGACCTACAAGAGAATGGCCGAAGGCGGCAGCGAAGAACACCGGATGATGCAAAACGTCCTGAAATGGCTGCTCGTCACCAGTTTCGGTTACATGGGGTTCAACAAGGCCAGGTTCGGGCGGATAGAGTGCCACGAATCCATCACCGCCTATGCCAGGGAGATATTGCTCCAGACCATGGAACTCGCCCAGGGTATGGGATTTGAGATACTCCACGGCATCGTGGACAGCCTGTGGGTCAGGGGCAGCGGCGATCCGCAGGAGTTATGCGACCTTGTGAGCGGGACCGTGGGAATCCCCCTGGAACTCAAGGGGCACTACCACTGGATAGTGTTCCCGTCCAACCGCCACAACCGTGCCGGTGCCATGAACCGGTACTTCGGCCTGATGACGGACGGAAAGCTGAAGGTCAGGGGGATCGAACTGCGTCGCAGGGATACGCCCGAATTTGTCAGACGGTTACAGCGGGATATCCTTGAAAAGATGAAATGTGCCCACACTGTGGATGAACTGTACGATACCATCCCCTGCGTGCTGGATGTGGTGCGCCACTATGCCGCCGAGATAACAGGCGGCGATGCCGACCCCGGAGAACTGGTGTTCACCACCCATACAAGGCACAGGCTGGAAGATTACCGGCAAAAAGGGAGCCAGGCCGCGGCCCTGTACCAGTTAAGGGAAGAAGGCGTGGAGGTGCAGCCCGGACAGGCTGTACAGTACATACACACCGACCACAGGTCACGGTATTTCTATAATAGGGTGAAGGCTGCTGAACTGATCGACCCTGATACGGCATATGACAAAAAAAAGTATTATGATATTACACTCAGGGCCGCAGAGAGCATACTGCGGCCTTTCGGGTATGACAGGGATGTGCTGGATGATGTGGTGACGGGTAGTGCACAGATGAGAGTAGAGGATTTTTGTTAGATTTGAGTCGAATATAATTATTAATTATACTCGATTTAAAGTGACTATAAATAGTAATTATACTCGAGCTCAGTCGAACCATATATATATCTTCATAACATAAACATAACATACATGTTAGAACAATCGATACGTTTGTGGAATCCCTGGTGGGCAGAAAAAAAGATGCCTCAGAATCTTACAGGAATAAAACGAGATGTAACAGATTCGATAATAACATCCCTTGATGCACCACATATAAAAGACGTTATCGGGGTCAGGCGTTCGGGTAAGACCACGGTACTCTACCAGACAGCAGCATACCTGATGGACATTGGCGTGGCACCAGAGCATATCGTGTTCCTGAATTTCGATGACCCGGCAATAAATGCTGCACCGCTTGATGATATATTTAGCAGCATCTACAAGATCAATCTAGAAATCTCGCATATATTCCTTGATGAGATTCAGCAAAAAAAAGGTTGGGAGCGTTGGGTAAGAACCTTATATGACACAAAACGATTCAGCCAGATATTCCTGTCCGGGTCATCATCAAGTCTGCTTACACAAGATCTGGGCCGTGTGTTGTCAGGCAGACACATCACATTTAACATAATGCCGTTCTCTTTTCGTGAATACCTGAAAAAAAATGGATGGGAAAATTTTGAAACAGAATATCTAATCTACAAGAGAAAAGAGATACTATATTACCAGAAAAAATACCTTGAAGATGGTGGTTTTCCCGAAACTATCGGGATGAATGAGTTCAATCAAAAAAAGATACTGACATCTCTTTATGGTGATATAATTGCAAGGGATATCCTGGCAAGGTTCGGTGCATCCTATGAAGTTGCGGCGAAGATTTGTCTGTTAATGATCACAAATTCAACACGTGAGTACTCATTCAATAGTGTGGCAAAGGCGACCCATATAGCACTTGAAACAGCCGAAAAATATATTGGATATCTCAAAGAATCACTGCTGATAAATGATCTGTCTGTATTTTCCTATAAACTCAAAAGCCAGTTCAATCAAAATAAAAAGACATATGCAGTGGATACAGGGCTCAGGAATGCCGTATCGTTCAGGATTACCTCGGACCTGGGCAAACTTGCCGAGAATGCAGTATTCCTTGAACATAAAAGACGTAGCAATGAAGTATATTACTGGAAAAGCAAAGGTGGCTATGAAGTTGATTTTGTGCAAAAGATAGGCCAGAATGTACAGGTATTATTGCAGGTTTCATGGGATGTGAGAAACGATAAGACCCGCAAACGTGAAGAGCGATCACTCTGTCATGCATGTGAAGAATTCGGAATTGATATCGCATTGATATTGACAGAGGATACTGAAGATATTGTAGAACGAAATGGAGTGAAGATTACTTATTATCCACTCTGGAAATGGCTGCTTGATATCTAACCTGTGTAAGTATAGTAAGAGAGGCGTTATGGATTTACTGATCAGGCTCATGCCCGGAGCATGGTCAACAACATCTTGAACTGCTGCTTTGCCTGCAGAGCATGAGGAACATTCGCGGGCATTACTACCATCTGGCCGGACGTTGCATTTACGTTCTCGCCGCCGATAGTAAGTTCGACCTCTCCATCCAGTACCAGTACCACTGCATCAAAAGGGGCCGAATGTTCGCTGAGCCCCTGGCCCGCATCAAAGGCGAACAGGGTGATAGTACCTGCCTTGTTCTCGATAAGGGTGCGGCTGACCACTGAATCTGCAGAGTATTCTACGGAATCGGCAAGGTCGAGAGGTTTTGCTGCAGGTATGCGGGTTCTTGGTTCAAGATTAATGTCCTTCATGGGAGCCACTCCTGAACATCTGATAAGAGTACATTTATTTAAGGTTGGTGTTCTACTTTAGCCCGCCCTATCTTCTCAGCCAGGTTCGGCAGCACTTCCTTGCGCAATCCGCCAACGAATTTGATGCTGTCCCTATCAGGCAGGAGAAGGTAGATACAATAAGCGGTCTTGATTGTCATGTCAAATAAATCATAAATTGGTCGTTCATATAAGTACAAATTTATATATGTTTAGTCTTATATACGAGACTATGACTAAAATAGAATTATTCAAATATATAATTAAAGAGTTCCATGAATTACGATTACCTGAGACTTATAATCGAACCCTTTCAATACCCGAAACACAAAAAATAATCAGCCTTATAGGCCCAAGAAGAGTTGGAAAAACATTTTACTTTTATCAGTTACTAAATAACCTGATTAAAAACGGCATAAACCCGAGCAGGATAGTATACATCAACTTTGAAGATGACAGGATCCTGCCATTAAACGTAAAAGATTTAAATTCGATATTAGAAGCTTATTATGAGCTTTATCCGGAAAATACTGACGAAATGCTTTACCTTTTCTTTGATGAGATACAGAATATCAACAACTGGGAATTGTTCGTAAGAAGGGTGTACGATAAGAAAAATACAAGGATGTATATTACTGGTTCAAGCTCAAAATTGCTCAGTAAAGAAATTGCAACAAGCCTGAGGGGTAGAACTCTTTCATATTACCTGTTCCCGTTAAGTTTTGAAGAGTTCTTAAAATTCAATCAGGTCACATTAAACAAGGATTTTGAATATACAAATGCGAGATTCAAGGTTAAGCAACTATTCAATAAATATCTTTATAGTGGTGGTTTTCCTGAAGTGGTGCTGGAGGCTGAAGAACTTACACAGGATATTCTTCAAAACTATTTTGAAATGTTTATCTACAGGGACCTTGTTGAAAGATTTTCCATAAGGAATACATCATTGTTGAAAAGCCTTGTTAAATTCTTAATAACAAATATAGGTACGACTTTTAGTGTAAATTCTTATTATAATAATATCAAACAGGAAATCCCAGTTGGAAAAGATACATTGCTGGAATACCTATCATATCTTGAAGATATCAACCTGATATATCTGGTTCCCATATTCAGCTATTCACTAAAAAAACAGCAGGTAAATCCCCGCAAAGTTTATTGTATCGACAATGGGCTACGAAATGCCGTATCGTTCATGTTTTCAAAAGATGAAGGCAGATTAGCCGAAAACCTGGCATTCCTTGAGCTTAAAAGAAGAGGCAAAGAGCCATATTACTGGAAAAAGAATGGCGAAATTGATTTTATCATAAAGGATAGGGACAGTTCATTGACCGCCATAAATGTTTCATATACAGATGAAATTGATGACAGGGAGACTAAAGTACTGCTGGAATTCGCAGACGAATTTTCTCCCAAGATCAAGGAATTGATTTTATTAACAAAAGACCTGGAGAATACCGACGGCATGATTAAATTCATACCTTTGTGGAAATGGCTTATTCACTAATGCAAAATCCATCAAAATTCGGTTTTAGCCCGTCCTATCTTCTCAGCCAGTTTCGCCAGCACTTCCTTGCGCAATCCGCCAACGAACTTAATACTGCCTACAACCAGGTGCCCGCCACCATTGATACTGGCTTCGGGTATCTCCTCATGCAACTCCCGCACCATTTGCGGGATGTTCATAAGCACACCCCTGCTGCGAAGCACAACAAAATCCGGGCCGTACCCCAACGTGACAATTGGCTTATCAGGATACTTATGGCATAATGTATCATGCACCTCACCACTGGTCTTACCCGGTGGCGGGAATGTGAACTTATGAGCAAAATTCTCCACATCCAGAACATGCAGGAGTGCCCCGCTCGGCAACTCCCGTGATTTCACCGATGGCAGCGATGCTTCCAGCTGGGTCTTGATAGCATCGTTAGCCTGCTTCACCAAAAGAGGCACCAATTCCCGATGCCGCTTCAGATTACCCATATTTAAAATGTCATAGGTAATACCCCTGCCTTCACTGAAACGCAACCAGAACGCTTCATAATCCAGTGCCAGAGCCATATCCTTCAAATCGCTCAAACGGTATCGCGACGCAACCAGTTCAATATACTGTGCAGCCTCCGGTGCTTCCGAGCGGTCGCCTACAGCCGAAACCGCAGGAAGGTGGCGTATCTCTTCTGTCACCTCAGGATTTATCATCCTGGCGATCTCGGTACCCAGCATGCCCGTAGTTATCCCGAAATCCCCGCCCGCATGGGCCGGGTTCACATGGGCCAGCAGGTACTGGTCAACAATGTCATCGGGATGATGATGGTCCACAACCACCATATCCATACCATAGACCTTTGCCTGTAGCATTGCGGGCACATCCTCCTCAGTAGAGCCATTATCCATCAACAGGACCAGTGGCATTTTCTGGCCATGTCTTGCATTATCATCCAGTGCGAACGATATATCCCTGGTAATATCCACCATCTCGTAGAACGGTGCCTTGCTGGGTGAGCGCCGGTAAAAATGATATCCTGCATCAGTCCCGCCGACCTCATTTATGAGTGGTAGCACCGCTTTCTCAATAGCAATGGCTGAAGTGATACCATCAGCATCGGCATGGTGGCGTAGCACGATAGGCCTTGAATGGAATATTGCCTTGCGTATTTCCTTGGCAACCTGGCGCATCTTGGGCTTCAACGCCTCAAGGATCGGGCTCTTAACCAGGAATTCAACATCATGAGGCTCAGACCGTGTGTCCAGCGCATTCTCTATCTCGTCCCTGATAGCAGCCGAATCCGCACCCCACATCTGCCTTATTTCACGTATCTCAATCTGCAGTTCATTGTTCCGGGTATTCAGTTCACCTAAAACCTTAACTATCATATCGGATTCAATTTCAGGATACGAGCGCTGCCCTGCTTTTTCGAACGCAGCACATGGCACCGTACCCGTTTCATCAGCCAGCGTGAATATGGTCGGGCCGCCGGTCTGCTTTATCTGGATGACCTCACCCGAAATATGCACCAGTTTACTGATATGGCCTCTAAGAGCAGATATCTGGGTGCGGGGTATATCCTTCTCTACCTCGATTATCTGGTACTCCGGGAGGAGTACCGGCACAAGGTCAATGTTCCCGTTTGAAGCAATGTTCTTCACCTGTACAAAGATAGTCTCACCCACGTCCGGGGTCCTGGTCAGGTGCTTCTGGTGCGCAAGGCCACGCGTGCGGGAGTTCAGGTTCACAAAGGCACCGAAATTGGCAAGGCTGTCCACCACCCCCTCATACGTCATATCGACCTCAAGGTCTGAGGTATCACAGGCAGGACTCAATTTTCCGACCAGCGGTTTTTTGGCACACGAAGCACACATATCCCCTTTCATATCACCGCCAAGTGGCTGCCCGCATATACGACAGGTTATCATCTCACCCCGGCCGCCGCAGACTTTGCATTTTGTCTCCACTCTAACGGTACCGGACCCGCCGCACGTGTGGCAAACGGACCCACCTTTGAGCAGGCTGCCCAGGTCTTTCTCGGTCATCCTGGTCAGGTCAATAGTTTTGGGTTTTCCAGAACCCTTGCATCCAGGACATTGTTGCTGCGAAACATCAGTAATTCCTGTGCCATCGCAAGCCTTGCATTGTTCAGCCATGGTTATTGAAAATAATAAATTATAAGACCAGGTATTCAGAATTTGCGCTCGATCATGTAATCCGCAAGTGCCAGCATGATATCCTTTGCCTCGCTTTCGGGTAATATGTCAAGTTTTTCTTTCCCCTCAGCCACAAAATTCAGGGCCTTGTCCTGGACATAGTCAATCGAACCTGATTCTTTTAACTTCTCCAGGGCGTCATCAATTTCCTCCCTGGTAGCATCTCTCTTGCCAAAGACATCAAGTTTCACATTATGGTCCCTTGCATGGACTGCTATCAGGGTTTGCTTGCCTTCCATAATGTCGCTTCCCCTGATCTTCCCCAGCACATCTTCGGGTGTGACCAGGTCAAGTACATCATCAAATATCTGGAAACCCACACCAGTCAGACGTCCAAAATCCCACAATGCCTGTGCCTGTTCAGGTGTACCGCCTCCAAGTATAGCCCCCATCTTGCAGGATGCCGCATACAGTATGGCAGTCTTTTTCGTCACCATATCCATATATTCGGCTTCGGATACATCATTCCTTTTCTCAAAACTAATATCAGTCCACTGTCCTTCGCATATTTCAGTGCAGGTGATGGACATCAGTGTCAGGCACTCGACCATCCTGGCCGCATCAGCTCTGGTCTGGCTGAGAATGTGGAATGACTTGGAATACAGCGTATCACCTGCCAGTATGGCACCAGACAGACCCCATTTAATGTGGACTGCCGGTATCCCCCGCCTGAGACTATCCTGGTCCATGATATCATCATGGATGAGGGTGAAGTTATGGACCAGTTCAACAGCGGTGGCTGCAGGAATAACATCCTTCGGATTTCCGCCAACAGCTTCCGTGGAAAGGATGAGAGCCGCAGGTCTTAAACGTTTTCCACCTGCATCAAAAAGGTATCGCATAGCACGATAGAGTTCATCAGGCTCTCCGATAGGCATCAGGTTCTGTATAGACCCATCCACCATTGAGCCTCTTTTTCTTATTTCTTCAAGCAAATCCATAGAATCCCTCTATCCAATGTTAAATTATTCTATAAGTATCTCTTCACCGTTTCGCATAATATGTACATTCTCGCCGAAAACATATCCTGCATCTTCGGCCATTTCCATATAATTGCCATGCATCTCAATATATCCGTGCGCAGGTATCACGTGTTCAGGATTTATCAACCTTAGCAACTCCCAGTGGTCTTCTTTGTACGCATGACCTGAAACATGGACATTTTCATAAATTCGTGCTCCACTCATTCCAAGTTTTGTTTCAAGCGAATAACGGTTGGCCCGTGTCAGGGGATTGGGTATCACATTAGCAGAAAATACTACTTTATCACCACTTTCTATCTTATAATCAGTCCCTTTTGAAGCTATCCTTGGCAGTATTGAGCCAGGTTCACCCTGGTGACCTGTGACGATGGGCAGGTACTTCTCCTTCCCATCATCGTTGATGCGTTTCAGGGCCTTATCGATTGACTTCCGGTGTCCGTATATCTCAAGATTTTCAGGGAATTTCAAAAACCCCATCTTCGCAGCAGTGCCCACATATTTTTCCATGGAACGACCCAGCAATACAGGGATGCGCCCCATTTCAGCGGCGGAATCAATAATTGACTTTATCCTGGCTATATGGGATGAGAATGTAGTGACTATCACTCCGGATTTTGTTTCCTCAGTACCCAGCAGCACATCAGATACCATATCCGCTGCAATTTTCTCAGACGGGGTCTTTCCCTTACGGTCAGAATTGGTACTTTCCGTTATCATCAGGCTTACACCTTCTTTCCCTATCTGCCGCAGCCGTTCAAAATCAGGAGCCTCGCCAATAGTTGGTGTACGGTCTATCTTGAAATCATTAGCATACAGAATAATACCCTCAGGTGTGTGGATGGCGGCAAAGGCCGCGTCAATGATACTATGCTGTACCCGTATAAGCTCGATCGATACCTGGGGGCTCACTTCATATATCTGGCCAGTAGGAAGGCTTTCAACCTTGTTCTTGACCAGATATTTCTTTTCATTACTTATCTGTTGCCTGATGAGCTCTGTCGTATATGGTGTGGACAGGATAGGTGCATCATACCTGTGCGCCAGTTTAGGGATAGCACCAATATGGTCCAGGTGCCCGTGTGTGCACACGATAGCCTTTACTTTTCCTCCTATCTGTTTCATCACCATGTCATCGGGTATTACACCCATATTGATAAGGTCACGGGAATTTTTCTTGTCAAGTTCCACATCTTCATGTATCTGGACCCTGTCAAGACGAAGTCCCATATCCATAATGATTATCTCTTCACCCACTCGTATCGCGGTCATGTTGCGACCCATTTCATTGTAGCCGCCTACCGCTGTAATGCCTATTTCTGTCATAAAAATCCTTTCTCCTGATATACGTATAATCTTTTCATTTTCTCTTGTTATTTTCTAACGCCGTGCAAAGCGGGATGTATCAAATCCTCGCTCTTTAAGATATTCTCCCGTCCTTCCGGTTATCACAAGCTGTGCACGCACAAGGTCTGCAACTGTCGCACTACCTGTCAGGAACATGGCAGCTTTCAATTCTGCCTGGAAATATTCTAATTTCGTCCTGACATCCTGTGGTCCTTTCATCGCAGGTCTAACCAGTGGAAGTGCAGTCGCACATGCACTGGCTCCTAGTGCGAGCGATTTAGCTATATCCAGGCCGGTACGTATACCGCCCGTAGCTATCACCGGTACGGATAAATTACTTTCAATTACGCTCACTGCTGTTGGAATACCCCAGTCCCAGAACAGGTTGCCCAGGTGTTCACCCATGAGCTCATCCTTATTACGCGCCCGGTAAACTTCGACACCTGCCCAGCTGGTACCTCCCACGCCACCCACATCTATAGCAGACACACCAGCTTTACACAGTTTCTGGGCGACTTCACGACTGATACCTGCCCCCGTCTCTTTCACGATCACCGGTATCTTGAGTTTTCTGCAAACCTCTTCGATCAGTTCCAGTCCCTCTGTTGCATCAGTATTACCTTCAGGCTGAATGGCTTCCTGCAGGAAGTTCAGGTGTATGGCCATTGCATTGGCATCTATCATGTCAACCGCCTGCCTGACACCTTCTACCCCATATTCCTTGAGCTGGGCAACACCCAGGTTCCCGAACACGAACGCATCCGGTGCTGCGTCCCTGACCACCCTGAACGAATCTTCCAGGCCAGGGTCTTCAAGTGCAGCTCTCTGGCTGCCCACACCCAAACCAATACCCAACTCCTGTGCTGCAATTGCGAGGGATTCATTCACCTGTTTTGTTTCAGGATGACCTCCGGTCATGGAGGCTATCAATAACGGGAATGCCAGGTTGTATCCAAGCAGTTGCGTTGAAGTGTTAATGTCCTGAATGTTGATTCCGGGCAGGGCATTGTGCACCATTGTGATATCATCAAATCCGGTGCGTTTCAGGTTATGCTCGTCCCTGTGGCTTTCAACATCCTGGTTAGCACACAGGTCAAGGTGCTCTACTTTTCGGTTCGATGTACTCATTTTTCTATACCATTATTGTAAAAGATTCACTTATTCTTTTGTATAAGTGTGCCCATTGTCTCCCCTTGTAAGAACCGGGTAATACTTCCGGTTGCCGATGCATCAAATATCCTGCTGCTGATGCCTGATCTGTCTGCCAGTTCTACCAGTTCCTGCACCTTGCCCAGCATACCGCCGGTAACATCGGTATGTGATGACCCGCCTATATATTTACGTATCCCGTCAAATGTGGCAGGCGTGACCTCAGGGATGTTCTTCTCCTCACTGTCAAGCACTCCATTAATGTTGCTGCCTATACCGATCAGTCCGGCACCCATTTTCCGGGCAATATAGGGTACTATCTGGTCACCGCTTAAAATGTCAGCCCCTCGCACTGAATCCATCGCTACATCACCATGCAGCACAGGTACCAGGCCACGATTCAGCATTTCCCTCAGGGGAGCAATCTGCATATCACTGATACGCCCTTCCCTGAGCATAGTACAGCTCAACGGATGCACAGGTACTGCCGGTACACCGGCTGAAACGAAAGCATCCACGACCATTGCGTTGAGGGTCTTGACACTCCGGTGAGTTTCGATCAATCCTTTGGTGTCGAATTGTTCTATGAGTTTGAACTGTCTGGCAAGAGGATGCCCGAAAGAACCCGCGCCATGTACCAGTATGAGGGGATTGTCTGCACCTGTTGCGGCCACTTCTCTGGCTATGCGCTCAATGGTGCCGGGTATCGCTTTCGGGACGGCGCTGGACTTGTCAGTAATAATACTGCCGCCGATTTTTAGCACGACAGGACGGTTCATTCTACTTTCACTCCATAGGGAGTTGCACTGGTGATCATAGCCTGTCCACCGGCAGATGTTATAGCAGCAGCCACTTCATCAGGCCGGTCGGTGATGGCAACCATGCACCCGCCTCCACCCGCACCTGTGGTCTTGGCGCCCCACGCGCCTGCATGACGGCTGGCCCATACCAGATTTGAAAGTTCAGGCGAACCCACACCCAGAGTGTCCAGCAGTCCGTGATTGATATCCATGAGGTGTCCCAGTGCCTGGTAGTCCCGTCCCTCGATGAATGCTTCACCTTCACCAGAAAGCCTGCCAATGGTACTGATTACCGGTCCTATGACCTGCGGATATCTTTTCCTGAGTTCGCCCACACTCGCCACCAGTTCACGGGTGGAAGAGAACCTGCCCGTATAACCAATAACTATGGGGCATTCCGGCAGGTTGAGCCGCTTTTTGGCAGGTATGGTGACCACGCCGCCCATGGTGGATACGAACGTATCGGCCGGACTGGCTGCACCCTGCACCGCGCGTTCGATATCATGTCCTATTGACGCGATATCGTCGAGTGAATGACCGGTATCGAACTGGATGCTCAGAGCATGCAAGGTCGCAATGGTCACCGCTGCCGACGAGCCAAGTCCTGAACCAACGGGAAGCTCGGATGATATATCTATCCTGACCCCGTCAGGAATGAACGGTTCCATTTCCCTGATACACCGGGTTACATAGGGATGCTTGTGCATATCCAGTCCGGTAATTCCGATACTGGAATGGATAATATGTTCAGTATCAGGACGGACTGTTGCCTTTGTGCGGATATCCACGGCACATGCTGTGGCCGGCTCACCATATACTACGGCATGTTCGCCAAAGAAGTATATTTTACCCGGTGCACTACACGTGGTCATCGTCATATCAATGTCCCCAATATCATTATCATTCAACAATTATGCCTGCATATCCCACAACTGCCAGGAGATCCCCGGTAACATCCCCGCTGGTCGAATAATCAAGCAGGGTTCCCCTGGTCGCACCAAGTTGTGCTGATGCTGCAAGCATGGCAGTTATTGGGCCATACCCGCATGCTGATGCATTCCTTTCAGCCAGCCGGGCATAGAATTCATCCACATCCAGGGAAAGTACGGATTCAATAAGATAATTATCAGTATCCCTGGCCACGTTATCAGGTACATAATGGCTGAAGTCACTTGATGCGATGATAACCACTTTTTTATTACTGTTCCTGATCACCTGTGCCAGCTGGTCCCCGACTTCCATGGCTGTCTGTTCATCCTGCATGCCCATGCAAATGGGTACTATCGCGAACCGGTGAGAAAACCGGTACTGCAGAAATGGAAGCTGCACTTCGATGGAATGTTCATACCTATGCGCGTTCTCATCAAGATCGATTATACCGCCGGCAAGTTGTTTTGCAAACTCTTTATCTGCAGGTACTTCACCCAGCGGTGTCTCCCAGGATTCCTGCGAGACAGCCACCAGTGAGCCAACACCAGTATGGTTAGGACCAAGGATCACATACGTATCAGCCTGTGGCAGGGTAGCATACACATGGGCCGCTGTAGGTCCCGAATACGTATATCCTGCATGGGGCACTACGGCTCCTATCACCTGCCTTGACTGGTCCACAATTGCAGCAAAACATCTATTCAGTTCGCGTTTCAACTGTTTTTGTGTGCCGGGATAGAACTGGCCTGCTACTGCCGAACGTCTCACATACTCCACCACCTTATCTATAGGAAATTGGACTTTCTCATTTAAATTTCTGTCTCAAAATCTTCCAGACTCATGTTGAACTGAATACCCTTGATCTCTGTGATCTTCTTTGCCAGCAGCCAGTAGACCAGGGAAAGGGCTTTTCGTCCTTTATTGTTCGTGGGTATTACCAGGTCCACGTTTGAAGTGGAGTTATTCGTATCACAAAGACCGATTACCGGAATTCCTATACTGACTGCTTCTTTTACCAGCTGGCTATCCCCATGTGGGTCTGTTACCAATACAACATCTGGTTCAAAGAATATATCCAGATTAGGGTTGGTAAGTGTTCCTGGTATGAACCGGCCTATCATGGCTTTTGCACCCAGGGTTTTGGCAAGCATCTTAACAGGATGGTGGCCATACTGCCTGGCAGAAACTATCAATATCTTTGTCGGGTCATATTTTGCCAGCAATGCTGCAGCCAGCCGTATCCTCTGGTCGGTAGCCTGAATATCCAGGACGTAAAGTCCATCTGTCCTGACCCTGTAGACGAATTTCATCATATCACTTGTTTTTTGCTGGGTTCCGATGTGGATACCTGCAGCCAGGAATTCGTCCAGGGGGATGATGGATTCATAACCTGCATCTTTTATTTCACTTTCATTTTCAATTTCCATTCACTTCACCTTTGAATCAATATGATTTATTATTATTATGCTGTTTTTTTGTCGGTCAACCTTTTGACTGTGATAGGGATGACACCCATTTCCAATTCTCTGAATGCGATATCGATGGGTTCGCCAGAATCATCTTCCAGAAGTACAGGTGCTCCCATAGATATCTGTAATGCCCGTGCACCGATAATTCGGGCACGCTCATAACGGGTTAATTTAATAGTATTCAACAATTTCACCTCAAAAACAATACGGTCCTGTGACCGCCAGACTAACAAGTATTAATACATACAGCTAAAATTGATACAGCTAAAATCTATTTCCATTCAATACTTGTGCACCCGGAGTCCCTCCGGGAATGGTTCCAATTCGATACATGATATTATTTTGATTTTACCAGTAACACCTAAGGAGTTTCATTGAAAGGGTAGAGTGGGGTTGCTGAGATTTGAACTCAGGTTACGGCGTCCCGAACGCCGCAGGATGGTCCAGGCTACCCTACAACCCCTACTGGTATGGTGCAAACGAATCCAGCAGTTTGATGTGTGTTAGCAGCATCCTGCGACAGCAATATCTTTCAACGCCCAGATCATCCAGTACCGTACCGGGTTCTTCCAATTCAGCTACACGCTTCTCGAAATCTTCCCAAAGGCTGGAAATGACCTTTCCACAGGTGAAACATCGTACAGGTATCATTGTATTAACTCATCTATATGATTTCTGGGTCTTTGCCCTTGCACCGGATCCGCCGAACTTTTTCGTTTCCTTCTGCCTTGAATCGTTAACCAGCAGGTTCCTGTCATAGCTGAGCATAGTATCCTTCAGTGCAAGGTCACCACTCCATTCAACAAGGCCTTTGCCGATTGCGGTCCTGGCAGCATCTGCCTGTCCCATTATACCGCCGCCATTTACATTTACATCAATATCGATCTTTGAAGTTATCTTGTCCCCTGCTAAAGTAATAGGTTCCATCATCTTAAGCCTTACCAGATCAGGTTTGAATATTTCCAGAGGCTTTTTATTGATCCTTACACGGCCAACGCCATCTTTAATTGTAGCTCTGGCAATGGCGGTCTTTTTCTTTCCGGATGTATTGATAATCTTGACCATTTATATTCCTCCAGATTATAATTTGGCTCCCAGTTTCGTGCTGAGCTCTCCAAGCCTGATATATTTTACCGAACTCAACCGGTTCATATTTGCACCTTCAATGGATACAGCCTCTTCACGCCTCAGTTCCTCAGGCACTCCAATGTAGGTTTTGAGTCTGTCCATAGCATCCCTGCCCCGTGCTCTCTTATAGGGTAACATGCCACGGATGGTCCTTTTTACGATATGGTCGGGTCGCTTTGGGTAATACGGGCCGAATTCCCGGTTTCCGCGGTCTACCGACTGTTTATATTCAGTAAATGTAGTAACCTTATCACCGGAAATAACGATCTTCTCGGCATTTACTATTTGAATCTCTTCACCTGCAAGCAATCTTTTTGCCAGGATACTGGCAAGCCGTCCCAGTATCATCCCATCTGCATTAATAACTGTCATTTCATTACACCTCACTGCATGATCCTAACATTCGAGCCGCCTGGATTTTCCTTGACCAGTTGCTCTATAGTGAGGCATAAGCCCCCTTTTTCTACAATCTTTTCTTTTGCAGTTCCACTGAAACCCAGCGCAACTACATTTACCTTGTGTTCAAGGGTACCTGATGCCAGCACTTTTCCCGGCACTATGATAGTCTCATCCTCACTGGAATGCCTGTTTATCTTGCTCAGGTTAACTTCAGAGTAATTCCTGGTCGGACGTGACAGGCGCAGTGCAATATCCCGCCAGATCTTCACGTCATTCTCACGGGATGCGGTTTTAAGGTCATTGATCAGACCTGATACGCGCAGATTTGTCTTTTTGATATTTTTACTCACTATTGTTCCTCCGTATGACCACCTGCGAGGTGGCCTGACTCACACAGTCTTTCTGCGTTCGGACAAACTATGCCCATGTGCCACAGGATGTTGTAATCCCTACGGTTTTGTTAATTGGAAATGAAAACCACATTAACACGTATGTATGCATCTCACATGCATTTTGCATAAAATATGCTGTATGCTCTGATATATGCGTGGCCTTCATTCTACCTGTCAATATAAATAATTTGTTATGATGAGAATGGGATTTTTGCACAACGTGCATTCTAACTGGTGTAAAAATACCGGTAACTTCAGGGATGAATAAAAGATAAAATTTTTATACATATCAAAATATCAGGTGTAGGTAATGCGAAATAAAAGACCTTTCCTGTTGATACTATTAACTCTTGTTTTAGTGCTTGTTTCAGCCGGGTGTCTGGAAAAACGAGGTCCTCAAGATCCGGATGTCAGCATGTTCGAGCTGTATGTATCTGACCCTGGTGATGTAAGAGTTGATGACCAGGTATATTCAAAAGGGGACAAGGTTTTATTTGTGCTAAAATACCATGATGTAGAGAACTTTAATCCTATTGAGATCAGTACTATCCAGTACGAATTTTCAAGGTTAAAGCCAGTGGATATGGATGTACACCAGGGATTTGAACTTCATGGAATAGCTTTTCTTGATAACGATGGAAATTCCCTGGATACTGTTACCCTGAATCCCGGCGAGTCAGTGTTTCTGAGCCTGGCCATACCTGATACGCAGGAAAAATGGGATGAGATAACGGCACGATTCGCCTCGAACGAGTCAGTACAGTTCGAACTTGTGCTTAAGATACGTGACCTTGCAGTTCCCCTGCAAAGCAATGAACTGACAGTATCTTTGTAAGCCCTTTCAACAGAGTACGTATTTAACCAAACCACGAATTAAAATTACCCTGTATGTTAGATAAGTGTGCCTTTGATGTACCTGAAGGGAAAGGGACATATTCCATTATCCTGGCACTGGATTACGATACTGACATAACGGTCGGTGCACTCGGAGCAAGGTATTTTCCTGCAGGGCATTATTCATACACAGGTTCTGCCAGGGGTACGGGCGGGTTTGCCAGGGTGATACGACACCTGGGCGTGGCAGCCGGCAACAATTCTACCCGACACTGGCATATTG